>CAYSXM010000841.1:0-879 GCA_964434905.1 uncultured Pirellulales bacterium
GGTTCGTCCCGCTGTCGTACTTGACGGAGACTTCCTCATGGATGGCACCCGGCGTCCGACGTTCGGTGCCGCCAGGTGCAGGCTCGTGACAACCCCTTGGCTTGGCTAGGCAGCGGCGACTTGCTATTATCGCTTTATTGCGATACGTTGACCCGGGGTTCGGGCATGCCACGGACGCAACTTGTCTTCTACAAGGACGATGACGGAAGCGTCCCGGTTCGCGACTGGCTCGTCGAGCTGCGACGGCGGCACGCGCGGGCGTTTTCCAAGTGCGTCGTTCGCATTCGCCGATTGGCTGAACTGGGGCATGAGTTACGACGTCCTGAGACCGACCTATTGCGAGATGGAATTTACGAACTTCGTGCCCGCGACAGTCGGGTGAATTATCGAATCTTGTATTTCTTCCACGGAAAAAACGTCGCGATACTGGCGCACGCATTGACCAAAGAGGACCAGGTGCCGAAGTCCGACATTGAGCGAGCTGTCAAACGGCAAGCTGCGTTCGAGTTAGCCCCGGCGGCACATTCGCATGAGGAGGAAATTTCCAATGCCTAAAACCAAGGACGTGCTGAAGATCATCGATCGCATGGTTGGCCAAGACAAACGGCTTCGCGAATTGATTGTCGAGGAAACGATCAACGTCCATGTCGCCCGGATGATTTACGATGCCCGCAACAAGGCAGGACTTACACAAAAGGAACTTGCCAAACTGGTCGGCACCACGCAATCGGTCATCGCTCGGCTGGAAAACGCCGACTATGACGGTCATTCGCTCAACATGCTCCAGCGCATTGCCGCGGCCCTGAACAAGCGAGTTGACATCCGCTTCCTACCTGTGAAAAGCACTCCGCAGCACGCCTAGCGCAAGACAGGGTGCGT
>CAYSXM010000841.1:979-2393 GCA_964434905.1 uncultured Pirellulales bacterium
CCGCGCAAGACAGGGTGCGTCCGCGCAAGACAGGGTGCGTCCGCGCAAGACAGGGTGCGTCCGCGCAAGACAGGGGCCGACCACAACATCGTTCTGGCCGGCCCGCTGCGAGGTTGGTGAACGCGGACACGCAAGCGCCCGACGTTCGGTGCAGATCGCTAAGGCGACTCACCCTCCGTCGAGGCAGCGTCCGCGGAATTTTCCCCGGACGAAGTCGATGGGCTCGACACGGAGCCCGCTGGCTTCTTGCCTCACGTAGAACAGTTGCTGCAACCCACAGCCGATAGCGCCACGGCGCCACCGACCAACCACACGGCCAACCAGCGCGAATGCATGGTGCGGCCTCCGGTACGCGTGCCATTGCCGCTCGCCTCACCGCGAGGAAGCCAGCCCGACACGCTGCGCACATTATTCACGTGGCTCGACCGAATGAAAAGGCACGTTTCGAGCGAATCGACGGAATCAACCGAGCCCCCCCTAAAGACGGTCCCGGCCGCAAGTTTCGTGCTCAATAAACTGCCGAAAACGCCAGCGCGGTCAGCGCCTGCCAAGCCAGGCCCGCCGACCAATAGGCCACCAAAGAGAGTGCGGCCGTGATCGGCCAACGCACCCCGCGAGCAACCGGCGAGTGCCACCCTTCGAGACAAACCAGCCCCGAGATGACCGACAATCCCAGCCCACACAGGCCCAACACAACCGGGGATGCAATCGTGGGAACCATGGAACGAATCTCCGCTGAGCACTAGCCGGAGGTGGGTCGCTGACCGGCGATCCTGGCCCTAGTGACCGGCTCTAACCAGGCGAAGCGCAGACGCGCGAGGCTTGTTACAGGCGGTCGGGACCAACCCTGGGGCGAGAACGGCTAGCAGCAACCCACTGGCCACTGGATTTTGCAACCTGCGGTTACTCGGTTGGTGGGCCCTGGAATTCGACCACCACCTGGCGCAGCACGAACACCGCCGGGGGCTGTGCTGTGTCGTCGCGCTCTAGCGATTCTAGCTCGGACTCCAACTCGGCCACGGCCGCCGCTCCGATATGCTCGACGATCCACGGGTGCCGGCCCCAGGTAGTCAGGTTCATGCGAAAGAGCCCTGCCGTGTCGGCGACCGAGAAGGTACACCGCGCGCCATCATGGCCAAGTAGTTGGCACCCCGGCGGCCAAACGAGACTCGCCAACTTTCGTCCCACATAGAGATCGAGCCCCTGGGACGCTTGCAGTTGACCAATCCACGACACATAGCGGGCCAAGGCTGGCACAACAGTCTGAATGTCTTCGGTTTCTTCTAGTAACAACCGACCGCCGGGCCGAAGCTGTCCGGCCCAACGGCGCACAATCTGCTGCCAGTCGGTCAAATGGGTGACGAGAAACCTGGCATGAAGGGCCAAGGGCGGTGTGCCAGGCCAGGGGAACTGA
>CAYSXM010000842.1:0-2383 GCA_964434905.1 uncultured Pirellulales bacterium
CGCCGGCCTCGTCAACGTAGCGCGCGGTGATGGTGGTGTCGGCCACCAGGTTGAAGGTGATCTGGTTGGCTATGCGGCCCAGCGCATCGACCACCCGCTGCCCGTCGAGCTCCCACCACTTGAAGCGCTGGGTGCCGATTGCGGCTGTGGCACCAGCGCAGGCAGCGCCCACGCGGACATCGCGCAGCGGCGCGAAGACCGAGGTGACGCTGCTGCCGGCCGGAAGCGCGGTCGGCCCCTGCAGCACGATGCCCGGCGGGTCCGACTGCTGGGTCAGGTTGAAGCTCTGCGCGCGCGCAGGCTCCGACACCAGCACGGCGGCGGCCAGCAGGCCGCAGAGGATCGGCAGGACGCGACGCACGCCGGGTCTCAGAGCGGCACGACAAGGTAGCCGGCGTTGCGGCGATCGGCGCACGCATAGCCAGTCGGGCTGGCTAGATGGCACTGCAGGTCGACGCCGATCTCGTTGTTCGACACCGGCGCCCAGCCAACCTGGTGAGTACGGCCATAGCGCTGCTCGCCCGGACTCGCGCCCGCGCGGGCGCGGTCGGCCTCGACAACCGTGGCCAGGCGCACCCCAGCGCGCCCTAGCAGGTAGATGCGCCCGGTCGCGGTGATCGTGCCGTCGGCGGCCACCAGCACCGCGCCATCCGATGCGCGCTCCAGCGCGCCGGCATCCAGCGCCACTTCGGCATCGCCGCTGGCCAGCAGCCACTGCCACACCACCTGCAACTCGCCATCGAATACGGGCGTGGCGCTGATCTCCAGCGGTGTCGGGAAGGCGCTGGTCGGCACGTTGGCCGGGATGGTTACGAAGCGGAAATCGAGCAGCTCACCGGCCTCGCGGACCAGCACGTCAAAGGACACGTTGGCGAAGCCACTGCCGACCCCAAGGTCGGCGACGGCATCCCAGCTAAGCAGGCGCGGCGTGTTGGTCGGCTGTGCGTTGCCCTGGTTGCTGGCCGTGCCCTCGACGAGCGCGTTCAGGCGCACGAAGCTCGCCGGCGTAATCGCGGCGTTGCGGAAGGCCACCACGTAGGCGGCGACCGTCGCGCTGTTGCTGTCGTCCACCCGGTAGGAGATGTCGAGCACCGTGCTGCCTGTGCGCGGCGCCGCCCGGACCAGGGTCGGCACCGCGATCCCGCCACTGGCTGGCGTAAGCACGCGGCGGGTGCGCTGCATGCGCAGCAGGCGCACCGGGCTGCTGCCGGTGGCCACCAGCAGGTCCCCCGATGGCATCACCAGCACGTCGCGCGGCAGCACCCACTCGCCCAATCCCGGCGCGAGCCGCGCGCGCCCGATCGAGGGCACCACGGGGCCCGCCGGCAGCGGCAATGCAGTGAGCACGTCCAGCGCCGGATTCGACAGGCCCTGGCCCGACACCTCCGCCGATGCGTTGACCCCGAACGCAAACAGCCTGCCCCGCGTGGACGCGAGCGCCACCTGCGCGTAGGTCGCCGAGGTCGTGCCGTCGTCGAAGTACCCCGCGGGCGGCGTGGCGCGCGGCGTGAACGGCGCCTGGTAGGTGGCGATCAACTGGCCTTCGATCGTCCACGCCTGCGCCTGGACTTGCGTGCCGGTGCTATCGGCACGCAGCACGACCAAGCCACCGGCGTTGTCGGGCAGCGCACGCAGGCGACCTTCATAGGTGTTGGAAGCCAGCCCGGATACCGGACCGAACTCGCGGATGAAGGCCCCGCTTGTGCCGTTGAATACCAGGATGCGGTCGCGCCCGTCATCGGAGACCACGATCGTGCCGTCGGCGAGCACCGAGATCTCGGTCACGCTCGACACCTGCCCGCTGCCGCTGCCGCCGGCTGCCAAGGTTCCCACCAGCGCGCCGGCGGTGGTAAAGCGCTGCAGTGCGGCGTTGGCGCCGCACTGCGCGACGATTTGCCCAGCGGCGTCCACCGCCAGCTCGCGGATCGCCTGCGAAGTGCTTGCACAGGCGATGCTGGTGGCGATCGCGAGGTTACCGTCGAGCACGCGGATGTTGCCGTCGTCTCGCGTGACCACCTGTCCCGCCGCAGTCACGTCGAACGAGGTCACGGACCCAGTGAAGGTCGGCAATGTCGCGAAGCCGTTCGGCACGAAGCGCTCGGATGGCAGCGGGGACTGCGCCGCCGCAGGTGCCGAGACCGCCAGGACGAGCAGTGCACGAAGGAACTCGTATCTCATCGAATGCTCCTCGATCCGCTCCGCCGCAGCCGACATGGCTACGGCGCAATGCCCGATCACTCGTCACGCGCAACCACCGGCTCGAAGCCGTTGGCGAACAACTCATCCACCGTCGCCACGAAGGGATGTCCCTGCGTCGCCGCCGGCGAAGCCAGCCACGGCGGGCTGCCGAGGTAGGTCGCCGTCACCGTGCCCGTACCCGCCG
>CAYSXM010000843.1:0-2376 GCA_964434905.1 uncultured Pirellulales bacterium
CGCCTGGTTGGGTGTCTAGCGCAACGTCGTGCTGGCCGGCTGCCGAGTCCGCGGGCTTGTACATTGGCGCCAACCGAGGCCGACCTGCCGAATCAGACCAGGAACCATCGCGTTGATAGATCGGCCTGTTTACTGCCTGACGACCGACACCGATTGGGCCAGCGAGTACGCGCTCGACCAGTTTTTTGCGTTCGTCGCCGAGTTCTCTATTCGGCCGACGGTGTTTGCCACGCACGCTAGCCGGGCCGTT
The DNA here is from genome assembly GCA_964434905.1 of uncultured Pirellulales bacterium. Lineage (GTDB taxonomy): Bacteria > Planctomycetota > Planctomycetia > Pirellulales > CAYNRE01 > CAYSXM01. The sequence continues at coordinate 251 of CAYSXM010000843.1, forward strand.
TCCCAGCGCGAGGCCAGCGGCGCGGTTGAAGTCGGACTGCATCCGAATTTTTTTCCAGGATCCAGCCACGGTGTCACCCAGAACGAGGTGCTGGACCACGTGCAGGCATTGTTCCCGACGGCCCAGGCGGTACGCTGCCACGCGGCCTTCGATCATTCGCGGCTGGCGCACGAACTGTATCGCCGTGGTTTCCGCTATACCAGCAACGTGTTGTTATATTTGCAGCCGCATCTGGTTCCCTTGCGGCACGGCTTGGGCTTGGCGTGTTATCCGGTGTTTTGGGAAGAAGACGTGCACTGGTACAACCTGCCTGGCGATTGGGACGTCGATCGCGTGTGGTCCGCGTTCCTGACTCCCGGGCTGAAGATCTTGAATGTGCATGCGTTCATGATGGCGATCAATGCCTGTGGCCAGGCGCACTACGAAAAGTCGAAGCCGCACATTACCACGCTGTCGGCCTCATCGTGCGCATCGTTGCGACATACGGGCCCTGGCTCGGCGACGTTTCTTCGCGAGGTGTTAACGCGTTTGCGAGATCGCGGAGAACAGTTCCTGACCCTCGGCGAGGTAGCACGCGAATATCCCGTGACCAAATTCCTTCTGCCAGAACTCCAGTGGCTGGCGCAGCCGGTGAACCAGGCTCAGGTCAAGGAAAGCTGATGCAAAGTGGCAGTGCATCTGGCGACGCAAGCGGCTTGGGCGTTGCATCGCGTTGGGCCCCACTGGCTACCTGCACGCTGCTGTTTGGGGCGGCGCTGGTTACACGCATGGGCTCGTTGGGCGTCGTTAGTTTCAACCCCGACGAGAGTCAGTACGAGGCGCAGGCCGCCTATCACCTGGCCACGGGCACTTGGGCGTTCGACAACCCCTATGCCCCGATCTACACGGTCTTGGTCTATCAGGCCGCGGCGTGGGTGGCGGGGCCCTATTCCATGACCAGCGTGCGCTGGCTGGTCTTGGTTGTGGCCTGGCTTACGGGTTGCTGCGTGGCAGGGCTGGTGCGGGAAGCGAGTTCGCGCGGCGCGGCGCTGTTGGCGGGCCTGGCGGCCGTGTTGTGGTCGGTGCAATTCGAGGGCCTGGCGGCCAATCGCGAGTGGTTTTCGGGATTGCCGCTGTGGTTCGGTGTGTGGTGCTTTGTGCGCGCCCAGCGAACACGGCCCGGGCCGCAAGCGCGCTGGCTCGTTGCCGCGGGCCTGAGTTGTGGCACCGCCATCTGGCTCAAGGAACAGGCGGTGTACCTGGTGCTGGGCCCCGCACTGTGGCTCTTCACTCAGGCCGTGGCCACGCGCACCCTAGGGGCCTACTTGCGCCAGGTGGGCTGGTACGTCGTGGGGGGTGTTGTTGCGGCGGCGCTGGCTCTGGCGCCATTGGCTGTAGCCGGCACGCTCGATGATTTCCTGGCGTTCCTGAAGCGGTTTGCCGGAGCGTACGCCATGGCCACCGAACACGGTCCGGTCGAGGGTTCGTCTCTGCCTGGCTTGCTTAGCTTCGTTTTCTACCAAGGGTTGCCGTTTCGCCGATTGTTGGCGCCGGGCTACTTGATTGCCTGCATGGCGCTGGCGACATGGACGCTCCAGATTGCCCTCGGGTTGCTAGCGCCGCGTGCCGCGCGGCAACCGCAGCGCGACAAGCCTGCTGCAGACCACACCGCCAGCCTTTGGCGGACTTTGCTGGCGCAGCCGGTGCTGGGTGTGATGGTGTGGCAACTGCTGTTGGCCTGGTTGACCGTACAAACCGGTCGACGGTTCTTTCCGCACTATTACCTGTATCTGGTTCCCCCGGCGTGTGTGCTCAGCGGCTTGGCACTGGATGCAATGTGGCAATGCCGTGCCGCGCCATGGGGAAAATGCCTGGCTGGAATATTGGCCGGACTGTGGCTGTGCGACCTGCTGAGCCTGAAGAGCGAATACGCCTGGGAAGCTTGTCCGGTGCTGGCTCCGGCAACTGCGGGGCTGGCGGCCCTGGGCTGGTTTGCGTGGTGCGGTTGGCAACTTTGGCGCGCGCCCCAGGGAACAAGTGCACCGCGCGCCGCACCTTCCGGGCGGGTCCAACCGGCAAAAACAGCCACGGTCCGACCGAGCGTTTCTCCATACTGGCAGTGGTTGACGGTGTTGGTGCTGGTGGCC
>CAYSXM010000844.1:0-2373 GCA_964434905.1 uncultured Pirellulales bacterium
GGTCGATTGTTGGGAGACCGACTGAATTTTATCTACAAAGACCTGGTTCCCACCGAGGAACTGGTCCCCACACTGTCGCCGCTCGTGGCCTTTTTCAAGGCGGCGCGCGACGCCAACGAAACCTTTGGCGATTTCTGCCACCGCCAGGGGCGCGAGGCACTCGAGCAATTCGCCGCCAACTATTTGGCCGCTGCCGACCGATAGCTCGACCACACTTCCAGCCGGCCAAACGCAGCGTGGCCCCGGCGCGGGCAGACGGCGCGGGCTCGTTGGCCGCGTGCTGCGTCTTGCAGCCGTTAGAGCAACCGGCAACACGATTGTCGACACGCCAGGTAGGCGACCCGGCGCGCGGTTTTCCGGCCACTTTGCCGGCTCGCGCGCCAGTAACTATCATGGGTGGCGGAGCGTTGCGAAGTGTCGGCGGCATTTCCGTCGTGCGCAAACCCACGCTGAAGGAGAACCGGCCCATGGCCAAATCCGTGCTGCCTCGCCCGTCGGCGACGGCCAAGGCGCGCCCGCGCCAGGTGCTGTTGGTGGCCAGCGGCGACCTGCGCCCCGCGGCCAATCGCAATTGCTGGCCCGCGCAGGCAGCCATGGAACAAGCGCTGGGCGTCGCGGTGAGGGCAGCCGGGTACGATGTGGTTCGGGCGCACGCCTACGACGATCAGGCAGGTCACGGTTTCTTGGCATCGCAGCGCCAGGGGTTGGACACATTTGCCAAGCTCGATCCCACGGCTCCGCTGATCGTTGCCGAAGCTGTGTGGCAATACTCGCACCACGTGCTGCCCGGCCTGACAACCCACCGCGGTCCAATTCTCACGGTGGCCAATTGGTCGGGACAATGGCCCGGCCTGGTGGGGATGCTGAATCTCAATGGTTCGCTCACCAAGGCCGGCGTGCGCTATTCGAGCCTGTGGAGCGAAGATTTCACCGACAAGTTCTTCACCAGCAATTTGAAAAAATGGCTGGCCCAAGGCTACGTGAAGCACAAGACCGATCACGTTAAACCGTGGTCCGAGGTGCGCGTTCCCGCGGCCGAACGCAGGTTGGGCCAGGCTCTAGCCCGCCAATTGCAGCGCGAAAAGGCCATTCTGGGTGTCTTCGACGAAGGTTGCATGGGCATGTTCAATGCCATCATTCCAGACCACTTACTGAACCCCACCGGGGTGTTCAAGGAACGATTGAGCCAGTCGGCCTTGTACTACGAAACCATGCTCACCAGCGACAAGGAAGCCCACGATGTGCGGTGGTGGATGGGCGAACGCGGCCTGCGGTTCTTGACCGGTCCCGATCCCGAGACCGACCTGACCGATGAACAGATTCTGTTGCAATGCAAAATGTACATCGCCGCGCTGCGGCTGGCCGACGACTTCGGCTGCGATGCCATCGGCATTCAATATCAGCAAGGTCTTAAAGATCTGCTACCTGCCAGCGATCTGGTCGAGGGCGCCTTGAACAATCGCGAGCGTCCGCCGGTCACCAGCCGCGACGGTGGCCGGATATTGTACGATGGCCAACCGTTGGTGCATTTCAACGAAGTCGACGAGTGCGCTGGGCTCGATGGGCTGTTGACCTATCGCGTGCATCTGGCCCAGGGGCAACCTGTGGAAAACACCCTGCACGATCTGCGCTGGGGCGATATCGATCGCTCGGGCACCGTCGACGACTATGTGTGGGTGCTGCTGATTAGCGGTGCCGCGCCGCCGGCTCATTTTGTCGGCGGCTGGGCCGGCGCGACCAGCGAGCGGCAGCCCCCCATGTATTTTCGCCTAGGCGGCGGCACGCTCAAGGGTGTTTCGCGGCCAGGCGAAATTGTTTGGTCTCGTGTGTTCGTGGCCGATGGCCGTTTGAAAATGGATCTTGGCAGGGCCGAGGTAGTGGCGCTGCCGGACGAGGAAACCGAGCGCCGCTGGCAAGCCACAACGCCCCAATGGCCCATCATGCACGCCGTGACCTACGGAGTTTCGCGCGACCAGATGATGGCCCGGCACCAGGCCAACCATATCCAGGTGGCCTATGCCGATTCGGCCGTCGCGGCCGACAAGGCCCTATTGGCCAAGGCAGCCATGGCCGACGCGCTGGGGCTGGAAGTCGCGCTGTGCGGCACCAAGAAAAACGGCCGTCCTTGGTAAGCGCTTTGCGTTCACGCCCCGGCGCGAATCGCATACCGGCAGAATGGTTCAGTGCTCCGGTAGACGACCTGGTCCCGCGCCCGTGGTCTTAGCGATAAGCCAATACGGCCAGTTGAAGCATGCAACGCCAAGGCGCGAAGACGCAAAGAAATCAGGTTCTTCCTTCCTCCCTCTGCCTTGCGCCCTTGGTGTGCCAGGCGAAGTCTGGTTGTTCTTATCAGTTGAAAGGAACTGGTCATGG
>CAYSXM010000845.1:0-2371 GCA_964434905.1 uncultured Pirellulales bacterium
CGTCGACCACGCCTGCGGTGAACGGCAGCACTTCGCTGATCCAGGCGCCGGCCTGTCCGTACTGGCGAAACTTGAAGACCGAGGGAGCGATCGGCAAACGCTTCTGGCCCGAGGTCATGGTGGTGATGCGTTGGCCCAGGCGTATGGAGTCGGGCAGATCGGTGTCGAAGAGCGCGTCTAGCTTTGGCTTGTGGTCGAAGGTTTCCAATTGCGACGGAGCGCCCGACATGAACAAATAGATGGCGCGCTTGGCGCGGGGAGCAAAGTGGGGTTGCTCCATCACGCCGCGATTGGCGAGCTGGCTGCCAGCGACTGGCGATCCGAACAACTTGGGATTCAACAGCGAGGCCAGCGCCGTGGCGCCGAAACCAACAGTTGTGCGGTTGAGAAACGCGCGGCGCGAGGCCTGCACCTGAAATTCCTGCCAGGGATCCATGGCACTTATCCCTTGGTAACTGTTTCATCAAGGTTCAATAACAAGTTGGCAACAATGGTCCAGGCGGCCACTTCGACCGGATCGAGCGCCGCATCGCATGGCGCGTCGCCCACGGCCAGCAGCTTGGCGGCCTCGGCGGGTTGGGCGCGGAAATCGACCAGGCTGGCTTCAAAGATCGTGGTGAGGGCCGACAGTTCGTCTTCGGCGGGCCGCCGCCCGGTGGCAGTGCGGAACCCAAACCGAGCGCGTTCGAGCGTGGTGGCACCCCCTTCGCGCACCAGGCGTTCGGCAAAATGGCGAGCGGCCTCTACAAACTGGATATCGTTGAGCAAGGTGAGCGCTTGCAGCGGCGTGTTGGTGCGCGCCCGTCGCACGGAACACGATTCTCGGCTGGGCGCATCGAAGGTCATCATCGACGGGGGCGGGCTGGTGCGTTTCCAGAATGTATACAAGCTGCGGCGATAGAGCCCGGGCCCCTGATCTGGTTGGAACTTCGAGGTGTTGCTCGAGGCGTATCCAACCGCTTCCCACAGGCCGGCGGGCTGATAGGGGCGCACGCCACGGCCGCCAATCTGTTCGACCAAGAGCCCCGCGGTGGCCAGGGCGGAATCGCGCAAGACCTCGGCATCGAGCCGGAAGCGTGGTCCCCGCGCGAGCCAGCGATTCTCGCGATCGCGCTCGAGTTTCTCGGGAGTCACTCGCGCGGACTGACGATAGGTGGTCGATGTGACAATGGAGCGCACCAGCCATTTCATGTCCCACTGGTGATCAATGAACGAGGTGGCCAAATAGTCGAGCAGTTCGGGGTGCGAAGGCCACTCGCCCTGGGCGCCAAAATCTTCGGTGGTTTTCACGATGCCCACGCCGAAAAAATGTTGCCACAATCGGTTGACAGCCACACGCGCGGTGAGTGGATGGTCGGGGCGAACCAACCATTGGGCCAAGCCCAGTCGATTGCTGGGCGCACCGGGCGGCGCGGGGCCGAGCGCTGCGGGAACACCGGGCAGAACTTTTTCGCCGGGCTTGTCGTAAGCGCCACGCACGAGCAGGAAGGCATCGCGTGGCGAAGGCAGATCTTCCATGACCAGGCTGACCGGAATCTGCTTTTCATACTCTACGAATGCCGCCTGTAGACGTGCCGCCTCGTCTCGCAAGACGACCCACTCGGCGCTGTGATTCGCGCGAAAATACGTGCGCACTGCCAGATGCTCGCGCTCGCTACGCTGGGCCGCGGGGCGCGATAAGAGGGGCGCCAGAGCCCACACCCGCTCGATGCCCGACGAAGGCAGGTGGCGAAACACAAACCGGCCCGCCGGTTCTTTGTTTACCAATTTGATCAGCAGGCTATTTTCGCCGGCCTGTAAGTCGAGCGTTAGCTCGTGCGGGTGGGGTTCTGCGGCACGCGCGCCCGACGCCGTGTCGTGGGGTCGATCGAGCACAAGCTTTCCATTGAGCCACACGCGTAGGGCATCGTCGCCGGCCACGAGCACACGCTCTTGGCGTGGCGAGGGGGTGATCAGGTGGCGCTGGAAGTAATAGGCCGCGGAACTCGCTTCGAGCTTGGTTGGATGGCCGTCGACCAGGAATGGCTGGGCGCGCCAGCGCAGCTCGGGCGCGCCGTACGCACGTTCGGGGTCGTAGGCGGTTTCAGGTCCGAAATCGGTGTTCCAAGCGGCGAGGGCGTCGGTCGCGCTGAAGGGACCGATGCGCTGCCAAGGGCCCAGCGCCAAGGGGCGATAGTCTGGCTGGGCCGAAACCGACAGCCGCAACCGACCGATGGTGTGTTGGCCAAACTGACTGGCGTGGCGCAGGCGAACGTGCAACCGTGCCTTACCGTCTAGAGGCACCGGCTGGCGAGGAATAAACAGCGCGGTGCGGCTCTCGTGGTGATCGAAACCGGCCACCGCCCAACCGTTCGAGGAATCGACCACGCCG
>CAYSXM010000846.1:0-2367 GCA_964434905.1 uncultured Pirellulales bacterium
CGGCCGCGTACGACGTGATCATCGCCGACATACGCCTGCCCGACATGACCGGCTATGACTTCTTGATCCGGAAGCACGAGATTCTGGACCAGGTTCCGTTGGTGCTGATGACCGGGTTTGGCTACGACCCGGGGCACTCGATCGTCAAGGCACGGCAGGCCGGTTTGCAAGCGTTGCTTTACAAACCGTTCCGCCTGGACCAATTGCTCGAAAAGGTCGAGCTGGTGCTGGCGTCCCCTGCTCGCCCCGTAGCGCCCGCCTAATGGTCGCGCGCGGCTTCTCGCGTCACGACCGGCTTACCGTTTTCCGCCCCCCCACGAAGCTGTCATGGCGTTGGCCTTGCTGTTGATTCTGGCCGCGCTGGGGCACCTCGTGGTGTGGATCACGCTGGGCAACATCGTGCATGGCACGGCCCTGCCCTGGCGCGCGATTCGCGTGCTGACCAAGCTGTCGCACCTGGCCATGGTGTCGGGCTGGACCGTGGTGGCGCTGTTGGCCTGGCGCGGCGTGGCCGATCCGCGCGTGGCGTGGGGCGCATGGGCTGGGCCGCTGGCCGTGTATGGCCTGGTGTGCGTGGCCACCGCGGCGGTCCCCTTCCCGCTGTGGCTGGCGCGCCGGTTGACGGTGCGCCCCTCGCCCCACTTAATAGACAACCACTCGACCGTGGTCGATGTAGCCAGGCAACTGGGCCAGCGGCCCATGCAGCCGGGCTGGCAAGCTTGGGTCGCACGCGCGCCGGGCAACGATGTCTGGCAACTGGAAGTGAACATCAAAACGCTGATCGTGCCCCGGCTGCCCGCCGAACTCGAAGGGCTGCGCGTGGGACACATTTCCGATTGGCACCTGCTGGGCCCCACCAAGCGAGAGTTTTTTTTCGAGGTCGCGAGCCAATTGACTGCCCTCGAGCCCGAACTGATTGCCGTGACGGGCGACTTGGTGGATCGCGACGCGTGCCTCGACTGGCTGCCAGCGATTCTCGCGCGGTTGCAGGCCCCGGCAGGTTGTTTCGCGATCTTGGGAAATCACGACCTGCGCGTGCGCGACCAGCGAGGGCTACGGCAAGCGATTGTCGACGGCGGGGCAATCGATCTGGGGGGCCGCGCCGTGGTGCGGTCGGTCCGTGGTTGGCCGCTGGCGCTGGCCGGGAACGAGTCGCCCTGGTACTTGCCGGCCGGCGATTGGAACGAGGTGCCCGCCGTGGTCGACGGACGGCGGCCGTTTCGCGTGGCACTGGCGCACTCGCCCGACCAATATGCCTGGGCACGTGCCCGCGACGTCGACTTAATGCTGGCGGGGCACATGCACGGTGGCCAGGTGCGGCTGCCGTGGTTGGGCGCGATCTTGGCGCCTAGCCCCCAGGGGGTGCGTTATGCGTCGGGCGTGTTTTATGAACCGCCGACGGTGCTGCATGTCAGCCGCGGGCTGTCGGCGATGTTTCCGCTGCGTGTGAATTGCCGTCCCGAGGCCACGCTGCTGGTGCTGCGCGGCGGGCCGGGCTAGCGCTCGTTACGCTACTTGAACCATGGCGTAAGGACTTAGGAGCGATTTTTGGGAACAAGTCATCACTAAATTTGGCCGGATTCGGTCAACGCAGAAGAAGTCAACGCAAAGCCGCAAGGACGCAGGGTCGCAATGAGAAATAGGAAAGTGAAGGTCTTTGCGCCTTCGCGCCCTGGCGCCTTGGCGTTGTATTCTTCAACGGGCCGCACTGGGTCGCCGAAGTCGCGAGCCGCGCGGAGCTGTCCTCCGCACATGGCGAGGTTGACGAATGCCATGATGGAACTTTTGAACGGCTGGCTAGCCGCCGGTGTCGTCGAGGCCGTATTCCTTGACCTTTTTGTGCAGCGTGTTGCGGTTGATGCCCAGCCGCGCGGCGGCCTTGATTTGCACGCCGTCGCAGGCGGCCAGGGTTTGGGCCAATAGTTCGCGTTCCACTCGATTCACGATCTTGGTGTGCAGGGCGTCTTCCTGGGGGCCCGCCTCGGATAGCCCCCGCTGCACCAACTCGAAGGTCAGCGATTCCAAGTCCAGCGGTTTGCCGCGCGGTGCCACGCGCACGCGATGGGGGTCGACCACGGAATCGGGCAGCAGCTCGACGGTCAACTCGTCGCCGGGAGCCAGCACCACGGCGCGTTCGACATAGTTCTGCAATTCGCGGACGTTGCCGGGCCAGTGATAATCGCACAGGGCTTCCATGGCGCGGGGGTCGATATGCACCACGTAGCGATCGTTTTCCTCGCAATAAGCACCCAGGAAATGGGCCACTAGTTCGGGAATATCCTCGCGCCGCTCGCGCAAGGGTGGCAGCAGAATGGTGACCACGTTGAGGCGATAGTAGAGATCCTCGCGAAATTTTTCCGCCCCCAC
>CAYSXM010000847.1:0-2366 GCA_964434905.1 uncultured Pirellulales bacterium
CGGCGCCAACCTATCCCTTCGAGCGGCGCCGGTGGTGGGTCGAATTGGGTGTGAGGCCAAGCTTGGCGGTCCGCGCGGAGCGGCCTGAGATGATTGCCCCGGCCGGCGACGCCTCGGCGGAGTTGGTGCCGATGACCGCTGCGACCGGAGCCGCGGCGCGACCTGCGCTTGATCCCGCTACGGCGCACGTGCCATGGTACGGAGCAGGTGGCGCTGAGGGGGCGAAGACGGCCGAGTTCGGGCTGGAAGCGTGGGTTCGGCACGAAGTGGCCGCGGCGCTCGAGCTGGATGTCGCGCGGGTCGATCCCACGCGACCGCTGGTCGAATTGGGCCTGACTTCGGTATTGGCGCTTGAACTGGCGCGGCGCTTGGCTCGGAAATTGGGGGTGGAGCTGCCGGCGACCCTGTTGTTCGATCATCCGACGGTGCGTCGGACGGCGCAGGCCTTGGCGCGCACCTATGGCGTGAGCGTGCCAACCACCGCGTTGGAGACTAGGGTGGCCCCGAGCAGCGAGGCACGGCTGCCGGCGGAGGGCACGAGGTCGCCGACCGCGTTGAGCAAGTCGACCCCGGCCACTGCACAGGCAGCGGCGGGTGCAGTGGCGATTATTGGCTGGGGATGCCGATTTCCGGGCGCGGACTCGCCGAGCGCGCTGTGGGATCTGTTGTGTTCCGAGCACGACATGGCGGCCCAGGTCGACCCCCGGCGTTGGCCTCGGACGGCCGGGGCGCCGGGGCGCGTGGCAGCGCTATTGGCCGATGTGGATCGGTTCGACGCCAGGTTTTTCCGAGTTTCTCCGCGCGAGGCGCGCGAGCTGGACCCCCAGCAGCGATTGTTGCTAGAGACTGCTTGGGAAGCCTTGGAAAGCGCCGGCTACGCGGGAGCGGGACGGTTGCCGTCAGACACAGGCGTGTTCGTGGGGGCGATGGCAAGTCAGTATCAGCAATTGCTATTGGCCGATGCCGAGCGACTGGGCGCGCACACCGGCACGGGCAACTCGCCCGCGCTCACCGCCAATCGCTTGGCGTACTATCTCGATGTTCACGGCCCGAGCCTGGCGGTTGACACGGCGTGCTCATCCTCGCTCGTGGCGCTGCATTTGGCGGTCATGAGTTTGCGGCGGGGCGAGTGCGCCCTGGCACTCGTGGGTGCGTCGCAAGCCGGACTGACCGCGGCGCACCACGACATGCTCGTGCGGTTGGGTGCGCTGTCTCCCACGGGCACGTGCCGGGCCTTCGATGCCGCGGCCGACGGCTATGTGTTGGGCGAGGGGGTGGCCACGGTGCTGCTCAAACCGCTGGAGCGCGCGGTGGCCGACGGCGACTTGATTCGCGGCGTCATCCTGGGCACCGCGGTGAATCACGGCGGGCAGGCAGCCGGCCTGACGGTGCCCCACGCGGCGGCGCAAACCGCGGTGATTCGCGCGGCGTTGGCCGACGCGGGAGTGTCGCCTGCGAGCATCAGCTATGTCGAGGCGCATGGTACCGGCACCGCACTAGGCGACCCGATCGAAGTGGCTGCCTTGGCCCAAGCACTTGGCCCCCGGGCTGCTGGTCAGGTGGAGTGTGGATTGGGCTCGGTCAAGACCCAATTGGGCCACCTCGAGGCGGCGGCCGGCATGGCCGGGCTGTTCAAGGTGTTGCTGTCGTTCAAGGAGCATGAGCTACCGGCCACACTGCACTATCAGACGGCCAATCCAGCAATCGACTTTGCACGTGCCCCACTGCGCGTCGTCGACCAACGCCGACCGTGGGTGGCCACGGGCGCGCCACGGCGAGCCGGGCTTAGCTCGTTCGGCATTGGCGGTGCCAACGCTCACTTGGTGCTAGAAGAGCCACCCCCGCCGGTGGTTCCGGCCCGACACACGGACGGCCCGGCATTGCTGGTGGTTTCGGCACAGACGATCGAGCGATTGCGCGTGGCGGCGGGGCGCTTGGCCAAGGTGTTCGGCGGCGCGTCGGCCCCACGGCTGGTCGATGTTTCGTACACCTTGTTGATCGGTCGCCGACATGAGGACGAACGCGTGGCGGTGTGGGCCTGCTCGACCCAGGCAGCGGCGGAATTGCTGGAGGCGTTTGCCACTGGCAAGAATCTGGCCGACGTGTGGGCGGGGCGGTCGGCGGGACACCGGTTGAGTGTGCTTCGTGACAGCGAGCTGTTTCCAGCGGACTGGAAGCTGCTGGCTAGCGAGTTTGTGGCCGGCGCCGAACTGGGCCTGGGCGATGTGCGCGTGGCGAGTTGGTTTGGCGACAGGGCCCCGCGGCTGGTCGAGTTACCGACGTATCCGTTCCAGGCGACGCGGTATTGGGTCGACTCGCACGTCGAGGCGACGGGCACAGCGAACACAATGTTGCCCAGATTCTTG
>CAYSXM010000848.1:0-2363 GCA_964434905.1 uncultured Pirellulales bacterium
TTTCCCGGGCACCGTCGAGATTCGCGACGACCCCATCTTTACTTTCCAACGCCCGCCCGGCGGTGGTGCGGCCGTGATCGGTGGGCCAGTTTATCGGGGTGACAATTTGTCCGGTTTCGACGGCACCTATTTCTTTGGCGACTTCATCAACAACAAAATCTACTCACTCAGCTACGATCGTGTGTCGGCTAACAACGTGACCGATTGGACCGCCGATTTGATTCCCGAAGGGTTCGGCGCCCTGGCCTCGTTTGGTCAAGGCGGTGACAGCGAAGTGTTTTTCTTGGACTATGCACTAGGCGATGTGTACCAGGTGGTACCGACCCCTGTGCTGCTGGGCGATGCCGATTTAGATTGTCAGGTGGGGGCTTCGGACTACGCAGTGTGGGCCGCGCAGTTTGGTCAAACGGGCTCGGGACTAAGTGCCGACTTCGATGCCAGCGGCGAGGTCGGCCTGGCCGACTACGCGATCTGGGCAGCGAATTTTGGCGCCACCTGCGATCCGCCCTCCGCGGCCGCCGGCACGCTCGCCGCAGCCGCCGGCACGCTCGCCGCGGTGCCCGAGCCCGCCACAGCCTGGCTGGCCGCCTGGCTAGTGGTCTGTTGTTCGTTCGGTGCTGTCGGCAAGTTACACCGCTGTTGTCGATAGTCCATCTCGAGTTACTGGTTCCATTGGCGACAGGCTTACATCCAACGTTTGATGGAACGGTTCGCCGAATCTCGATCTTCCGGCGGCCGCCGCGCGAAGCGATCGCGTAGCGCCTGGCAAATAGCGCGAGCCGCTCTGGCACTCTCGATCAGCGGCGCCCTGATTCGGGCCGCCTGGAATACTGCCGACCTGCGCTGGGCGCTCGACGGCGATGTCTTGGCCATGGTCGCTATCGTGCTGGCTCCGGCTGGCTTTTGTATCCTGGCCATGGTGGCGGGTTACACGCGCAGCCCGCCAGGTTGGTGGAAAACCGCGCCGGGTTGCTCGTGGTGGCTGGCCACGGTTTGCAGCCTCGCCTGGTGCGAAGTGCTGCTCGACGCAGGGCAGGTGACAGGGGCCATTGGCAAATTCGCCGGTGGCACAATCGCTCTGTTGGGAACTCCCTTGGCAGGCTTGGCCGCCTTGTTTCTGGCTCTGTCGGCGCGGCTGCGGGGCGAGTCCTGGGCAATGGTCGATTGGCCCTCTTGTGGGGCACTGCTAGTATTGTGCTGGGGATGGGCCTGGTTTCTATACATTGCGCTGGCACTGCGTTTCTAACAGCCCGGCGTCGGTCCGTGGTCCATGCGCTAGCATTGCTACGAACCGCACAACCGCCAAAAAACGCGCGGGTTCCCCATTTGCCAGGCCTGCGTGCGATTTACAAGCGCTCGGCCCACCCAACCGTAGCGTGGGCCTGAGCTATTCCTTAGGATGGACTCAGAGGCCTACGGGGCGGAAACCGACCCGGGTAAGTTGCAGGTCTGCGGCTACCTTGCCTGATCGATCGATTACGCATCGGCCAAGCAGGGCAACTTTTCCGGCCAGCCATAGCGGGTTGGCACACTTCAAGGGAACTCCGGCATGTGCGGAATCGTGGGATACGTGGGCCCGCAAGAGGCGGTCGATTTCCTGATTCAAGGACTGCGGCGCCTGGAATATCGCGGCTACGACAGCGCCGGCGTGGTGACCATGTCGGAAGATGGCGAGTTTGCACTGTGCAAAACGACCGGCCGCATTGACCACCTGGTGATGCGTCTGCTCGACGACCCTACGCCGGGGCACACCGGCATCGGGCACACTCGCTGGGCCACGCACGGTCCACCGAACGACATCAACGCGCACCCGCACCTGGGCGGCAATTCGGTGGTTGCCATCGTGCACAACGGCGTCATCGAGAACTACAGCCGGCTCAAAGACACGCTTGAGGAACAAGGCTACGAATTCCAGAGTGCAACCGACACCGAAGTCATAGCGCATCTGTTGGCCAGTTGTCTGGAACAGCAGTTCCCCCGCAGTCGCAATGGAGCCTCGCCCAAGGCCATGGCGGCGCTGCACTATGCGCCCCTGGTGGAAGCCATGCAGTGTGCCCTGGGACAACTGCAGGGAACCTACGGGCTGGCGGTCATGTTTCGCGATTACCCCGAGGTAATTCTAGCGGCACGGCTGGGCAGCCCGCTGGTGGTGGGCGTGGGCGAGGGAGAGCACTTCCTGGCCAGCGATGCTTCGCCCTTGGTAGGTTTCACCGACAAGATCGTGTATCTGGCCGATCACGAGTTGGCGGTGATCACCGCCGATCAACTTCGGGTGATTCACCGCGACCAGGGACACGTGGAGCACACCGTCAACGACCTCGACATCGAAGCGTCGGATGTCACGCTCAATGGCTACGACCACT
>CAYSXM010000849.1:0-2358 GCA_964434905.1 uncultured Pirellulales bacterium
GAGTATGCCACCTACGATGTAGAACTGGGACCGCCCCAGGTTCCCGACCGCGCCACCACGCCCGCTCCCTGGGCGGCCAACATGTATTCCCGGATCTTGTTCCACGGCCCGGCCTTTCAAGGCATCGACGAGATCGAAGCCTGCGACCCGCACGGCGTGCGGGCGACGGTCCACGTGCCCGATCCGGAATTGATGTTTGGGCCGGGGTGCGGTCGGCCGCTGGTGTTGCCGGCTGCGCTGTTGGACGTGGCGTTTCAAGTGCCGGGCATGGTCTATGGCGATTGGCTGCCGAGCGACCCGGAAGTGCACATGGTGTATCCCAACAGTTTCCAACGGTTGGAGGTGGCGAGTCGCCGCGAGACCGAGGAGCGGCTGCGGGTGGTGTCGACGGTCGAGCGCGAGGGGCAGTATCTGCACACTTCGTTCGAGGTGCTCGAGCCGACGGGTCGGGTGATTCTGCGGGGCCTGGGGCGGGTGTGTCAGTTGGTCGATTTTCCCACTGGGATTCACCATTATTCCAAATCGCCAGGGGAGATTACCTGCAGTCGCGATCTGACCGCGCAGTTTGCAGGAGTGCCGGGCATCGAGCGGGTTAGCGTGTGCGAGATTGGGGCCGCCACGGGGCCGATTTTGTTGAACCGGTTGTGGCAGCAGGCGCTGTCGCGGATGATTCTGTCGCGCGAGGAGCGGCGACAATTTGCACAATTGAAGCAGCCGCCGGCGGGAGCGGCGTCGTGGCTGATTGGCCGGATTGCGGCCAAGGATGCCGTGCGGCTGCGGCGCGGCAGGCCGACCTACATGGCCGATGTGGTGATTGCCCCCAACGCCGAGCGCCGTCCCGAGGCGCAGGTACCCGATGGCGTGGCGCCGCACGTCAGCCTGAGCCACAAGGAGTTCGCGGCCGTGGCGGTGGCGGCCGATCGGGAACAGTTCGCGGGCGTGGGAATCGATTTGGAGCCGCTGGGAACAATGTACCCTGGTTTGGTCGACGATGCCTTTACGAACCACGAACGTGCCGTGTTGGAAGTCGCAGCGCGGAGCAGCGGAGAACCCGTTGATCATTGGCGGTTGGCCGGGTGGGCTGCGAAGGAAGCGCTGGGCAAGGCGTTGGGTCGGGGTGTCATCGGCGGGCCACGCAGTGTCGAGGTGTTATCGATTGATGTCACTAGCGGCCGGTTGTCGATGGTGCTGCGCGGCCCGTTGGCCAAGGCGTTTCCGCAGTATGCATCGACTCCGGGGCGCGAGGTGCGATTGGACGCTTACCGGCGAAACCACCATGGCCAGGTGATTGCGTTGTGCCTGCTGACGCCGCACTAGTTCTACGGCACCGCTTGGTTTGGGAACCCATGGCGATGGGAGCGCAAGGGAGTTTAGCTTGTCGCGCCAGCGCCTGTTGGCTCTTGGTCATTCAAGCCGGAGGGCGCGTGGCGTGAGCGCCGGGCGCCGCGGCGGGGAACTGGCGATCCCCCTGCCGCGACCATGGCTGGCCGACTAGGATGAGTTTGTTGCGGCGGCCGCGCGTTGGCCCGGCACGTCGCGCTTCAACTTTCGTTCACCACGGTAGTATCTGGTTGTCATGCGCACCGTGCTCTTCGGCCTCGACGGGGCCTCGTTTACCGTGCTCGACCACCTGGTGGCGCAGGGGGTCATGCCGCACCTGGCTCTTTGCTATCGCCGGGGTGCTCGAGCGCTGTTGCGCTCGACACCGCTTCCGCTTACGCCGCAGGCTTGGACCTCGATGGCCACCGGGCGAGGCGGGGGGCACCACGGCATTAGCGATTGGGTGCGCTTCGATTGGGGCCCACGGGGCAACTACGGCCACATCAACGATGCACGCGATATTCACTGCGACACACTGTGGAAGTATGTCTCGCGATCGGGTCAACGGGTGACGGTGCTGAACTACTACGGGTTGGCGCCGCCCGAGCCGTTGGCGGGGCACTCGATGCCGGGTTTTACGTCGGGGCGCCACCTACGGCGCTCGAGCTATCCGCCCGACTTGTTTACCCGGCTGGAACAGGTGTCGGGGTTTGACGTGAAAACCCTGGGGCTGGACTTGGAAATCGAGCGGCAGGTGTTGCAAGAGATGCCGGCCGAGAAGTGGCGCGAGTGGATCGCGCACCACATCCAGCGCGATCGGGTGTGGTTCGGGGTGATGGAACACCTGATGCAGCACGAGCCGAGCGATCTGACGGCGATTGTGTTCGATGGCGTGGACAAGCTACAGCACCTGGCCTGGCGCTATCTGGATCCGGCGCTGTGGCCGGCGGAGCCCACCGCCTGGGAATGCGAGATGCGTGAGTTGTGCTGGAACTATTTCCGGCAGATCGATTCGTTCTTGGGGCGCACGCTCGAATT
>CAYSXM010000850.1:0-2357 GCA_964434905.1 uncultured Pirellulales bacterium
AAGGGAACACCGTCACCAAAACCCGCCAGGTGCAAGAGACCGAGTGGTGGCCGCTCGCCGGCCGCCACCATCGCTATTACAGCGGCTACCTCGTCAGCGGCAGTCGCGGGCTTCCTCAAGACCAGGCCCTCCGCATCCAGCCGTTCCAGCTTCCGGCCCTCAAGCGGTACGAGCCTTATTTCCTCGCCGGCTGGCTGGCAGAAGAATACTCGGTCGAGCGCGACGACGCATTGAAACTGTGCCGGCAGGAGTTTTCCCGCCAGGAGACGGCCAACATCGGGGCCTTCTTGCCGGGCGACACCTATAGCGGGCTGACCGTGCAAACCGAGTTCAGCCAGGTCAATTCCGATCTCTGCCTGCTGCCCGTCTATATCCTCAGCTATCGCTACCGCGAAAAGGTCTATCGCTTCCTGCTCAACGGCCAAACCGGCAAGATGGCCGGCGACAAGCCGCTGTCCGGCACGCGGATCGCCATTGCGGTCGCGGCGGGTCTGTTCGTTGTTCTCATCATCGCGCTGGTCATTATGTTCATCGCTGGAATGCGGTAGGCGCATCGTTCGAGCTATCACACCATGTCGGATTTGTTGACGAAATGTGCGGTCTGCCACGCGATCCTCGACGAGGAGGACTTGTTCTGCGCCAACTGCGGCACCGAAGCGCCAGGCAGCGAGAACCGCAGGCTGGCGGGGCAGACGGCGGTCGCTACGCACAACTTTCAGTGCCAGGGGTGCGGCGCGAGCATGAGCTACGACGCCAGCGCCCGCACCTTGCGCTGCCCCTTTTGTGGCTCCGAAAAGCTGGAAGAGCAAAAGGACGCCAAGGTGCTGCGGCCCTCGCGCGTCGTGCCGTTCAAGGTCGAACAGGCGGCGGTGCTGGCGGCCTTGCGGCAATACCTGGGCAGCAGCTTTTGGCGGCCGGGCGATTTGGCGCAGACGGCCGTCGTCGAAAAGCTGACGCAAGTGTACGTGCCTTACTGGGTGTTCGCCGCCCGCGTCTTTACCTACTGGACCGCCGACACCAGCCAAACTCCTGCCGGGGCGCGGGCCAGTTGGTATCCCATGAGCGGCCACAACCAGGCCAGCTACAGCGGCGTGCTGGTCGGGGCCAGCGGCGTGCTATCGCCGGCCGAAACCGGGGCGATCTGCCCCTACGACCTGAATGCCGCCCTGCCGCCCGAGCGGGTCGATCTCGAAAACGCGGTCTATGAGCAATTCCGCGTGCAGCGGAAATATGCCCGGCCGCTCGCTCAGCAAGGCCTGGAGGATCTAGAGCGCACCGCCTGTCGCAAGTACGTTCCCGGTAACTGCCGGAACATTCACGTCAATGTTCGCCTGGAAGGTTTGACCGGCGAGCCGATCCTGCTGCCGGTGTGGATCATGGCGTATCGCTACAAAGGGCAGGTGTTTCGCTTTCTGGCCAATGGGCAAACCGGCCGCACCACCGGCACCGCACCCATTTCGTATCGCAAGATCGCCGGCGTGGCGGCACTCGTGATCGGGGCCATCCTCGTCGGCCTCGCCTGCGCCGGGGTGCTCGCGGCCCTGTCGGCACATTGAACCGAGGCCAAGATTCGCAGTCCGCCAGCGAATACACTGGCATCGGATTCATCCCCTGGAACCATCGACCATGCCCGCGATTTTTCCCGCTGACCGCAACACCCACTCGGTCGCCATCGGCTACCTGTGCTGGATTCTCGGCTTTCTGGGCATGCACCGCTTTTACTACGGCAAGCCGGTGACCGGCACAATCTGGTTCTTTACCGGCGGGCTGTGCCTCATCGGCTGGATCATCGACCTGTTTCTCATCCCGTCGATGGACGCCCAGGCCGACCGCCGCTTTACGCCCGGTCGTCTCGACTACAACGTCGCCTGGCTCTTGCTTGTGTTCCTCGGCTATCTCGGCATTCACCACTTCTATATGGGCAAAATGGTCACCGGCATCATCTGGCTCTTGACCGGCGGCCTCTGCGGCCTCGGCTGGCTCTATGATTTGTGGACGCTCAACGATCAGGTCAGCGAAGCGAATGCCGCGGGCTGAGCGGGCCACGAGGTTGACATGCGATACACCTGGCTACCGATCGTTAGCACTTTTTTCTTCGCCGGCTGCTGGTCGGCGGGGAACGAGGTGGTTGTCTATACGGCGCTCGACCGTGAATTCTCGGAGCCGGTGCTGGCGGAGTTTGCCGCGCAGGGCGGGCCGCAGCCGCGGCCGAAATATGACATCGAGAGCACGAAATCGGTGGGCCTGATGCAGGCGATTCGCAGCGAGGCGAACAATCCGCGTTGCGACGTCTTCTGGAATAACGAAATTCTCAATACGCTCCGCCTCGATGAGCAGGGCCTGCTGGAGGCGTATCT
>CAYSXM010000851.1:0-2356 GCA_964434905.1 uncultured Pirellulales bacterium
GGCCGGCCGCAAAGACACGCTCATCACCTACGTCGTCGATGTCGATCGGGTGATCGGCCCGCAGCGCGTCGCCGAAATCGCCAAGCGGCAAGGGGGCGTCGCGCCGAAGCACGTTGAAGACATCCGCCAGGCGCTCGACGACAAGTCGCTCGACTTCGTCTCCATCGCCACGCCAAACCACTTGCACAGCTTGCAGGCGATCTGGTCGATCCAGGCCGGCAAGGATGTGTATGTCGAAAAGCCGGTGAGCCACAACGTGAGCGAAGGCCGCCGCGTGGTCGAAGCCGCCCGCAAGCACCAGAAGATCTGCCAGTGTGGCACCCAAAGCCGCAGCAATCCCGGCATGATCGATGCGATTGAGTTCATTCGCTCTGGCAAGATCGGCACGGTGAATGTGGCCCGCGGCCTGTGCTACAAGCCGCGCGGCTCGATTGGCGCGAAGGGTGAGTATCAGATTCCCGCGAACATCAACTACGACCTGTGGTCGGGCCCGGCCCCGCTTTTGCCGCTGACCCGCAAGAACCTGCACTACGATTGGCACTGGATGTGGGCCTATGGGAACGGCGACCTGGGGAACCAGGGCATTCATCAAATGGACATTGCCCGTTGGGGCCTGGGCGTCAAATCGCTAAGCGACACCGTGTTCAGCTACGGCGGCCGCTTCGGTTACGAAGATGCCGGCGAAACGGCCAACACGCAGGTGGTCGTTCACAACTATGGCCCGCGCACGCTGACGTTCGAAGTTCGCGGCCTGAAAACGGGCGATTACAAGGGAGCCAAGGTCGGCGTCATCTTTGAAGGAACCGACGGCTACGTGGTGCTGCCCAGCTACAATGGCGGCACGGCGTTTGACAAGAGCGGCAACAAAATTGCCGAGTTCAAGGGTGGTGACGACAAGAACCACTTCGAGAATTTCCTCAAGGTGGTGCGCAGCCGCGCCGTAAAGGATTTGAACGCGGACATCGAAGAGGGGCACCTTTCGAGCGCGCTTTGCCATACGGGCAACATCTCGTATGTGCTCGGCTCGCGAATGTCAGCCGACGAGCTCGACAAGTCGGTCGCCACTTTCAAATCGGCCGACAATGCCAAGGAAACCATCGAGCGGACCCTGTCGCACTTGGCCGACAACGACGTCAACATGGCGGCGACCAAGCTGCAAGTTGGCCCGATTTTGAAGTGCGACCCCGCCACCGAAACCTTCCCCGGCAACGACAAGGCCAACGCGCTGCTCACCCGTGAGTATCGTGCGCCGTTCGTCGTTCCCGCCGCCGGCCAGGTTTAAGGCAGGTCGCTCACGCGGTGAGCGATCAGCGTCACAGTAACGTTGTCAATTCACCGGGCGCTCGCACGGCGAGCGCCCGTTTGCATTTCAGGCCCCGAAGGCTTCGGGGGCTTACTATGCCCTTCGACATCCTTTACGAAGATTCGCACTGCCTCGTTGTGGCCAAGCCGGCGGGCTTGCTCACGCAGGCGCCGCTGGGCATTGACAGCCTCGAAGTGCAAATCAAGCAGCTCCTCAAGGAGCGCGAGAACAAGCCGGGCAATGTCTATCTGGGCGTGCCGCACCGGATTGACCGGCCCGTTTCTGGGGCGATCGTGTTCGCCAAGAATGTGCGGGCCGCCCGGAAGATATCGGAGCAGTTCGAGCATCGGATGGTAAGCAAAACTTATTGGGCGCTGGCCGAGGGAAACGTCGAGCCGGACGAAGGAACCTGGACCGATCATCTGAAAAAGGTCTATGGCAAGCCCCGCACGCAGGTGGTCGATGCCTCCGATCCCGAAGGGCGAATTGCCGTGCTGCACTACCGCGTGCTGGAGCGCTTTCCCGACCGCACGCTGCTGGAGATCGAGCTCGAAACCGGTCGCACGCACCAGATTCGCATTCAGGCCGCCAGTCGCGGGCACATCTTGCTGGGGGACGAGCTATACGGCAGCCAAGTCCGGTTTGGTCCCTGGAGCGACGACGAGCGTGAACGGTTTGATCAGTTGTCTCGTGCGGCGATCGAGACCATGGACGAACTTGAGGAGGCGCCGGGCTGGCGCGTTCGCGCGGGCATTCAGGCGGGCGGGCTTTTGCGCCAGAGCCTGTTGCGCGCCGGTACTGCGGGCTCCTTGTGGCGCGTGCGCCAGGGTGCGTTTCGTCTGGAGCGTCCGGTGGGCGAAAGCCTGAGCGTGGTGCATCTCGCGCTGCCCGGCGATCTGGTGGGGCTGGAAGGTCTGTGCGCCGAGCCCTTTGCCTGCACCGTGAGTGCCCTGGTCGCCAGCACGGCCACACCCGAGCAGGTGCTCGGCGAGGCCGCGCTCGCGGCCACGCTGGCCGAAGCCTTGCTGCAGCAGCAGCGCCAGTCCTTCGACA
>CAYSXM010000852.1:0-2353 GCA_964434905.1 uncultured Pirellulales bacterium
CCATGCAGCGTCACGGGATACGACCAGATTTCCGCACTCGATCTCGACGTGGCAACACCTCCTCAACGCTTCGTTTTGGTAGTTTTTGGATGCCCCTCGCTAGTCCCCTGCCGCCGGTTTCGCCGTCGCCGTGCGTCGCTCGCCCCGTGAGGCCGTCAGGCCCTTGGCGACGCACGCGACCAGAAACCAAGGCAGGGGCGCCCCCTGCTGCTGGCGAGCCCGAGCTGCTCTCGTCACGCCACGGCCACCTGTGCTCTCCAAGGTGTTCCGCGTTGGAGCATGGCCCACGCTTGCGACGCAAGTCGTCTTCTTGCGAGCCGCGCAGAGCTGCGCTCCGCGCTAGGCGAGGTTGAGAATTGCCACGATGGCATTTTTCAATCGACTGCTATCGTGCCGTGACCGCCCGTTCCAGACGCACTAGATCCGACACCGTTGGCACGCCGCTGCCCACCCACAGCGCGCGCCCACTGTCGTCGACCACCACGCTGGCCGGCAGCGCCTCGGTCCGCAGTCGCTCGACAAAAAACTGCTGCACTCTAGCCCGGTCGGGGCCAGTCAATTCACGCAGCAAGTTGTACGGCGGCGCAAACTTCAGATCATACGCGGCCAACGCGTCGGCCCCGTCGGTCTCATCGACCGGCACACCAAACAGCACCACCCGCTCGGGGCCCAACGAAGTTTGCAGTTGAACCAACTGGGGCAGCCACCGCTTGCAGGCCGCGCACCAGGTGGCCATCGAGGTATATACGCGCAGTTTCCCCGTTGAGGCTTCGTTGGCCAGCGGAAATATATCACCGACTTGGCTGTGGCCGTGGCCGCTACCGCTGCCGGCTGGCGGGGCCACACCGCCCGGCGCTGTGGCAACCGGTGACAACGATCGCGCATAGGACGATAAGTCGATACTGTCGCCGCTCGGTCCGGTCGCGGGGTCCTCATGAAATGTCAACATGCTGCCGGCAGCCACATCCACGGCTTGGCTCACTCGCCCACTGGGCCAACGCACGTCGACCCGCTGCGCCGTCGCCTGCGCGCCCAGCCCCACGATGGTGCAAGATGAGTTTTGCGCCGCCAGCCCCTCGCCCGCTCGAAACTCTCGCACCAGTTCCCGATCTCCGGCCTGAATCCGCAGCACGGCGCCCACCCCATCTCGGTTGCTCCACTCGCTACTGGGCTCCGCGGTGCGCGCCCCGCCCACCAGCCGCACGGCCAGGAACTGCCCCGAGGGCGCGGTGTTGCTTTGCCGATACCAGTTCAACAAGGGCTTGTTCGTGGCGGCCACCGCGAACTCTACGCGCCCATCGCGATCGAAATCCCAGACCACGCAACTTCGGCCGTCGCCCGGGTGGTCGAGCCCCGAAACCGGTCCCACATCGACAAACCGCTGGCCATGGTCACTCAGAAACAAATGGTCGCGCTCGCCACCAGAAAACGAGTTCTTGGCTCGAATTCGCGCCGTTTCGAAATACTTGACGATGTCCCATTGACGGTGGTCTCTGGCCTGGGACGGCAACTGCTTGTCTGTGCGCACGACCGCGCGCCAGAACGCGCTTCACAAGTCGATCTCGGTAGCGATCTCGCGCGGAGCGCTGTAATAGCCACACGGAGCGAACAGATCCAAGTCGCCATCGTTGTCCACGTCGACGAACTGACTTCCCCACGACCAACCCGCCATCTCGACCGTCAGCTTCGGCGCCTCCAGCCCCGACACTTTGTCAAATGCTGCACCGCGGTTGCGAAAGAGCGAATTCCCCCCCGCCATGCGCGCGAAGCGTGCGTCGACCAAGTCGCCCATCTGCGCGGTGATCCGCCGCCCCGCCTTGCTGAACATGTTCGAAACATACAAGTCTTGGCGGCCATCCTCGTCGAAATCACCCCAACTGGCCCCCATGCCAAACCCGATATCCGCGGTGCCGGTCTCCAGGGTCACGTCGTCGAACTGACCGTCGCCACGATTGCGAAACAAATTGTTGGGCGCGAAGTCATTCGCCACATACACGTCTTCATCGCCATCGCCGTCGTAGTCGCACCAGGTGGCCTGATACGTATTCCGCCATACGGACAACGGATGGTCCGCGGGGGCCGCCTCGAAATGCCCCTGTCCGCGATTCACAAACAATCGGTTGGGGGGACCCACGCGATCGGTGAATTCCTCGCTGCGCGCCGCGCGGCGTTCCAATTCCAAGGCGTCTTCTGGCGTGAGCAGGTCGCTCAGAAGTCCTGGGCCTTTCCCACGGAACCAGCGCATCAGACTTCGGTCCGCCTCTTGGCGCGCGGCCAACTCCTGCTGCACCGATTCCGCCGCGTACGTGGCAAAGTACAGGTCGAGCAGACTGTCTCCATTCACATCCACGGC
>CAYSXM010000853.1:0-2350 GCA_964434905.1 uncultured Pirellulales bacterium
CGCGGTGACGTTTCGACCCTGTGCGATGCGTCATGTTGTTGTCCCCACCTACTCCCGCGTGACAAACTCGTCCAGGTTCAACAGCACCCGCGCCACGGCGCGCCAGGCTCGCGCCTCGGGATCGCTATCCGCCGTGTCGGCTGAAACCGCGGCGACCAGATTCTCGGCAGCCGCTGGAGCCTTCACTGCCACGGGTTGCACTGCCGAGGGTTGCACAGACGGGGGTTGCACCGCCGGGGCGAGCTCCGCGGAGCCTTGATCCGCGGCGCGCTCGCGTGCCAACAACCTTGCCAGCGCCGCCAGTTCTCCCCCTGTCGGCTCGCGCGATAGCGCCCGACGAAACGCCATCCGCAACCGCGCGGCGTCGTCGCCCGGCGCGCCACACGCCTGCGCCGCCAGACCGGCGGCCAGTTCCAAGTAGCCCCGATCGTTGGCCAAGGTCAGCGCTTGCAGCGGCGTGTTCGATCGCACCCGCCGCGTGCAGGTGGCGTTGGCGTCGGGCGCGTCGAACGTCGTGAGAAACGGAAACGGGCTGGACCGCCAAAAATAGGTATACATCGTCCGCCGAAAGCGGTCCTCTCCCTCGCTCTCCTTCCAATACTTCACTTGCTGCGTGAAGCGATAGATTCCCTCGGGTTGCGGCGGATAAAACCCGGGCCCCCCGATCTGCCTCGCCCACAATCCACTGGCCGAAAGCGCCGCATCGCGAATTGTTTCGGCCTCCAGCCGCAGCCGCTGCTGCCGACCCAACAGTCGATTTCCGGGGTCCGCTTCGGCCAGCTCAGACCGCCCGCGCGACGACTGCCGGTACACGGCCGACGTGACGATCAACCGGTGCAACTGCTTCATGCTCCAACCCGAACGCACGAACTCACCCGCCAGCCAATCCAACAGTTCTGGATGCGTGGGCCGGGCGCCCTGCGCGCCGAAATCGTTTTCCGTCTCGACCAGGCCCCGGCCAAAAAACTGCTGCCAGACCCGATTCACCGTCACCCGGGGCGGCAATGGGTTGTGGCCATCGACCAACCACCTGGCAAAATCCAAGCGATTCACCGCTCGCCCGGCGGGGCGCACCAACGGTGGCAAACAACCGAGCGTGTCGGGCACAACCGGCGCGCCGGGCCGCAGAAAATCTCCTCGCACATGCACGAACGTCGGGCGCGGCTCGCTGCGTTCAGCCAGCACCAGCGTGGTGGTAATCGCTGATTCGAGTTGCTGGCGCCGACCTTCCAGATCCGCCAGCGCCTTGGCAACCGGAATGCGCTCCGCATCGAACGGCAGGTAATAGCTGCGCAGCCGCGCTTGCTGCGACTCGCTGCGCTCGCCCGCCGGCACGGCCAGAATTGCCCGCACCTCGGCCGGCAGCGCCAAGGCGTTGGGTCCGGCGCGGGTGACGCGCAGCCGAAATCGCCCCACCAGGTACCGGCGATTGGCTGCCTCGTGGCGCAGCCGCACGATCCATTCTGCGCGACCCTGGCTACGCGCCGGATCGGCCAGCACGAAGACCGCCTGCCGATCGACATGGGCGCTGCCCTGGGTAACCTTGGTGTTGATCGCCCAACCGGTCGCTGCCTGACCGTCGATCGCCGACGTCACCGGATAATCGTCTTGCGCATGGTCGGCATAGGCCATGGACAGCGCCAATGGTTCTTCGGCCATCGGGGTGAGAGCACTGTCCGCCGCGTCGCTGGTCGTGGCGCCGGCAGCCGCCACGGTGAACTCGCTCAGCACCAAGTTACCGTTCGCCGCCCAGCCCGGCCCCCCCTCGGGCAAGCGTGGGTCGGTCAGCACTTCCAACCCCAGCGCGGTCACCGGGCCTGGAGCGCTGGTGGGCGCCGTGAATCGTAAACGAAACACGTCGTGATCGGCCGCCGGCTGGGTAACCAACCAAGAACCGTCAGGCTGCCGCGCCAGCGCCGCGCCTGCCTCGGAATCCACTTCGATCTCTTCCACCGGCAGCCAGTCGATCGGCAACTGCCTGGCCAGTTGCTGTTCCCATTCTGCCTGCCGCGTGCCAGCGTTGGCCTCCACTTCCGCCAGCCGTTTTTTCACCTGCGCAATTTCCGCCTCGAGCGCCGGCAACTCTTTCGTCTGTTGATCGGTCGGCACGCTCAGGGTCGGCTCGTCGCACGAATTGAAAAACGCGAACAGTTGATAGAACTCGCGCTGCGAAATCGGATCGTACTTGTGATCGTGGCATCGCGCGCAACCCACCGTCAGCCCCAGCCAGGCCAGCGCGGTCGTGCTCACCCGATCGGCCACAGCCTCCACGCGAAACTGCTCCGGGTCGGTTCCCCCTTCTTCGTTCTTCAGTGTGTTCCGATGAAAGCCCGTGGCCACCTGCTGGTCG
>CAYSXM010000854.1:0-2343 GCA_964434905.1 uncultured Pirellulales bacterium
GCGTCGTAGTGGGTCTCGAACCTCTGGCCCAGCGGGCGGACGGTGGCCGTGCGGCGCCCCGCCGCGTCGTACTCGAATCGGGTAACCGCCGCGGCGCGTGGCCCGGCCGGGGAAGATTCTCATCTCTCTCAGTCCGAATTGTCCATGAGTCCTGTGGTGAGAAGCCTTCTGCTGCGAGGTCGAACGTGTCGCGTCTGGTTTATCAAACCGCTATCGCCCCCGGCTCAGGTATTCACCAAGACGCCCCAGAGCCCTGGCAACGCCCAGTAGTACCTGATCGCGGTATTCCTTGCAGCCGCAACACCTTCGATTCCTCAACACGAAGTTTATGAACTATACGGGCTCAAGCAGCGCGGCGCGCGGCGATGGGGCGAACTGTAATCGCGGCGTTGGCGGAGGTCGCGGCTGTCGATCGCGGAATTCTGCCGGCGGGTGCGGATACCTCCGCGGTCGTGCTTCGGCTGGCGAACGCCGCGGCACAGCCTTGCAACAGACGTTAATCATCTACCGGTGGGCCTCGGCGGGCCAACAGCGCTGTGCATACTCGCACAGCACACCCCCGATTCGCACAGCGAAAAGGCATCGAAGGTGCAATGAATCCAGCGGCGCAGGCGGACAGACCGGCCGCATTATTTGAGCGGCGGTTGGTCTTTAAACCATGCCGCTGAAATGCGTTATGACGCAAACTGCCGGCCAGGCTTTGCGGCCGGCAACCCAGGCGATCCCAGGTTGACCACGGCTTGGCACAAGGCATGCTCGGCAACACCCTAGGCCGCCCAGGTGTTGCTGGTGGGCCAGTACGAGTGTTCGTAGCAGCTAACCCGCAAGGGGTCTGCCGTGGTTCCGGGGACCGCTGGCAGACGACGCGCGTGGCTGGCGGCAAGGGTTCTTCGATGAAATTCTCACGCACCCTGTCCTATGCCGTGGCGGCACTTGTGCAGCTAAGCGAGAGCACGGCCGGGCAGCCGGTTTCCTGCCGCCAAATGGCCGAGGGTGGGGACATGCCCAAACGGTTCTTGCTGCAAATCCTGCGCAGCCTGGTCACCCATGGCATTCTACGATCGACCCGGGGGGTCGAAGGGGGCTATTTGTTCGCGCGCCCCGCTGACCAAGTAACCCTGCTCGACGTGATCGAAGCGATCGACGGTCCCATCCGACTCGAACTGCCCGGCCTCGACGGGCTGAGCACGGGGTCGCGGCAAACTCTGGCCAAAGTCAGTGAAGGGGTCAGGCAAGAGTTGGCGCGGGTCAGCTTGGCGCAGTTGGCGCGTGCGAGCAGCCGAGGGCAGATGCCAGAGCCTGGCAATCGATCGCACCAGCCAAACCACGGCTTTCAGGTGGCGCACGCGTGTGGGCCTGGGGCGGGTGGCTAGTCCTGAAAAATTCCTGCACCTGCTACTGTGGCACCGATGGAGTCGCGCTTTAGGAATCAAGTTCAAATCGGTACTGGCTGACGTATTCAGCAAATTGCAGCGCGGGCCGGTTTCGGTTTTCACGGTGGCCACAGCGCCGGCGACACCCGACCCCAAAGCACTGGCAAAGCCAAGTGGCGCCTGATTCTTGAAGGTCATGATTCGTCCGCGGTAACTACCAGGTCGCTTGGCAGGTCCACAGGTGTTGGCCGTGCTTGGTGCTGAACGGTTCGCGGGTGCGCTGTGAGTCGAGCCGCGATCTTTCTGGTCGGGCAACTGGCGCGCGTGCGTCCGATTGGCCCGAGCGTGCCCCGCGTTCGGTCCGCGACGACTTTAATGGTTTATCCGCCAGCGGATTCTGCCCAAGATCCGCACTAGGCCAGCGTGGCAAACCTTGTGGGCTGCGGCAACCTTGTCTGCCGTGCCAACGGCGTGCGGCGCCGTGCGGTTCCGATTGCGCCCGGCGGCGCCCGGTGGTGCGCGATATGTCGTAAGTCCGGGGTAGCATTCTACCTTTGGCTCCGAAGAGTCTTGGAATAGCTTTTCTCGGGCAGATTCCGCGCCGATGCATCAGGTGTGTGAAACGGAGTTCACGACGCGTACCGCCCACGACGATTGTGTTGTGGCGTGGCGTGGCGGCGAGAGTCCGCGCCTGGTGACGGCCGTTCGGCGATGGCCGGCCCTCCGTTTCCCAACAGGAGTGGGAAGCCATGAAGATTTTGATACGGTGCACCCTCGCATGCTGCGCGCTCGGCGCCAGTACGGCGATCCAGGCGCAGCAGTACCCAGGCCAGTCGCCTTCGTTGTTGCCGTTGCCTAGTCCCCCGGCCACTTACCGCCGTGCGCCGGCACCGTATCTCGCGGCGGCTCAGCGCTTCCCACAGAACCAGGGCTACGCGGTTGCCCCGATGGTGCCAGGCGGGCCGGCCTA
>CAYSXM010000855.1:0-2334 GCA_964434905.1 uncultured Pirellulales bacterium
CGGCGCGAACTCGTCGCCAGGCGCGAACGGCGACAAGAGTACTGCGAGCGCGGCTCAGCCGGCTTCCAGCCAGGGTGCGCCAGGGCCAGCACTCGCTCGGCCCGTGGCCAGTTCCGCGCGCTGGGAATTGTCGGCCGCGACTGGTTCGGCCGCGACTTTGGCCACGGTCGACCAGGCAGGAACAGAATTTCGTATCTTGATCGAACGCCTCGGCGCCCCCGACCTGTGGCAGGTGCAATTGGGTCAGTCAGGATACGTGCTCGAATCCGGGCACCGCTACGCGCTGCGGTTTCAGGCTCGGGCAGCCAAGCCCCGCTCGCTACACGTGGTGGCCTCGTTGGGACGCGCTCCGTGGACCGGATTGGGCTTGTATCAACCTGTTGCATTGACCAACCAATGGCAGACGTTCGAGGCCGCGTTCACTGCCTCGGCCAGCGAGGCCGACGCACGCCTGCATTTCGATGTCGGCGGCGAGACTGCCGCTGTTGAAATTCGGCAGGCCGGCCTCTTCACCGAGGGCGCCGCGCCGCCAAATGCCGGGGCACAGTCGCCGCCATCGGTCGCTAGTCCGGCCAGCACGCCGGGCACCAATTCACCGGCCGCAGCGCTGCCGGCTGCCGTCGCCGGTTCCGCAGCCCCACCAGCCACGGGACCGCTGGCCATTGGGCCGTGGAGACTCGACCCCGCGAACTCCGACCCCGCCGTCTTTGGTATCGACCCCACCCAGCGCAACTTGTCACTGGCCGCGGTGGCCGGAGAGCGGTCCATCGTTTCCGGTCCCTTCGCCGTGAAAAAAGACGCTACCTATGCCGTGGTTTTCCGTGGCCAGGCGGCCGTGCCCTGTGGCGTCACGCTCGAGGTGGTTGGAGCCGGCAACGTGAACCGGGGGCTGTCAACGCCCGTGGCGCTGGCCAAGGCTAGCGAAGGCTATTATATCGAATTCATCGCCTCGGCCGACGACGCGCAGACACGTGTGGTCTGGCAGATTCCAGCAGGTCATCAAGGGCTCAATTTGGAGTCGATCGCCATCGAGCGAGTGCTCGATGCATCCGGAAATGCCGTTTCCGGAGAGCCCTATGCAGTCGCAGCCCCTCCCGCGCCGACCTCTGGCGCGGCAGCGCCCTCGCCTGCCGCGGCACCGACTTCTCTTGCAGCCGCCGGAACACCAGGGGCACTGCCGAACGTGGCACACGTCGCAGCACCGTCGGAGGTCGTGCCGCCCGCTACAGGGTCCGGCCATGTGAATCCGGCTACGAGCGCCCCTAGCAATACAGCCCGCACGGAAACGACTGGCGACGCCTGGGAATTAAGACCTGCCGAGGGATGGCAGGCCAAGTTGATTCGTACCGAGGCCAATGGCAACAGCGTACGCGTCGAAGTCACGCATTCGGCGGCGGGCCCCGGCTGGAAATTGCAGTTGGTCCGGAAGGGAGTTAGCGTGAATAGTGGCAACAGGTATCGCGTGCAGTACCGAGCCCGGGCCGATCGCGCCCGCAAAGTGACCTGCGCGCTGGGCCAAGACCAAGCACCGTGGGGCGGCTGGGGGTTATACCAGGAAGCAGAACTGACGCCCGAGTGGAAGTCGTTCGTGCACGAGTTTCAGTGTTCGGGAACTGATACCGCGGCGAAATTGTATTTTGAACTGGGTACTTCGGACATCGCCCTGGAGATTGCCGATCTAGGTTTGATAGCCGAATAGCAACCGGCTGGGGATGCCGATACCCCGGATGATTCATGAACTTCGTCTCGAGGAATCAAAGGTGTTGCGGCTGAGAAGAAAACCGTGATCGGGTGCCACGGGGCTTTGCCGGTGTTCTGGGGCATATGGGTGCATAGGTGAGTCGGGTGCGACGTCGGTTTGACGCAGCAGATTCGACACGTTCGGCACCACGGCAGAAAGCTGCTGAATAGTTCGGGTATAACTGCAGCGGGGCACAATTAGTGCCGGGCTGGCCGGCGGTCGATGACGAATTTTTCAAGCGAGCATGTGGGTTCCGCCATGTTGTGGGGCTACCTCGGACCCGAATCGATGTTGCCGGTGGGATCGGCCCTGGCGGCATTGGTCGGCGCGCTGTTGTTTGGTTGGCGATGGATCGCCAACCTTTGTGTGCGCATCTGGCATTTCGTCCGAGGTTCCAGACGCGATAACCGCCCCGGCTGACACTGGCAGACGCGGCATCGGTTCGGTGTCTGCCACGTGGCCAAACCTTCCGAGTGCAGTGGCCTTCCCCTCAACACGCAGACGCGTCATTTATGCCGAGCCACGAACGCGTGATCGTGCTGGGGTTCGACGGCCTAGAACCGGCGCTCGTCGAACAATACTTGGCGGCCGGC
>CAYSXM010000856.1:0-2333 GCA_964434905.1 uncultured Pirellulales bacterium
AAACACGGCGTGAAATCGTGTGAGATCGTGCTCCAGAAGCGCTTGCTCATCGGCGAC
The DNA here is from genome assembly GCA_964434905.1 of uncultured Pirellulales bacterium. Taxonomy (GTDB): domain Bacteria; phylum Planctomycetota; class Planctomycetia; order Pirellulales; family CAYNRE01; genus CAYSXM01. The sequence continues at coordinate 58 of CAYSXM010000856.1, forward strand.
TTGCACCTCGACGAGAGGTCGCGTGGGCGTGCGTTGTTCCGGCGCCAGAGCCGCCGCCAGATAATCGGCAGCGCCTTGAAAGCCACCCCCGGCGGGCTTGCCGTCGATGCACAACACTCGTAGCGATTCTTCGACCGGCAATGCCAGCCAGCGTTGATTGTCGATGGCCAGAGCGTCGCCGGCCAGTCGGGCCTCGACAACCTGAACGCCTGGCCGTTCGCACCGCAGTCTCGCGGGGGCCAGGGCATCGGACCCGGGGGCCACATCGATGGTCACCTCGTCGACTCGCCTTCCATCAACCAGAAACTCAACGCGTTGTCTCTGCACAGGGTGAACGCCGAAATGGCGTACCCGAGCCTCGACCACGAATTCGCGCCCGACCGTGGCCAGCGACTGTGTGCACGACAGCGCTGTTACCGCAAGGTTGTCGGTTTCGGCCTGCCCCAAGTCCAACAGCGTGATGGCGGCACGCTGTGCAATACGTTGAGCCTTCTGGCGAAACGCTCGCTGGCTATCGCCCGCCAAGGGGGGCGCCCAGCCTGGTCGGGCCAAGTCGGTAAAAAACACCACCTCTTCTTGCACCAAGCGTGGATGTTGTAATTTGGCACGCTGCAAGATGTCCTCGACCTGGCTCAACGTGGCCGACAGGTCGAGACCACCGTGTGGCAAGTCCAGGCTGGCGATTTCGTCGACGAACTCGCCGCGTTCGAAGGCCGGCGACGCCACGACCACGCGTGGCGGATCGGCGGCCAACAGCAAGGTAAACGCATCGCCCTGACGGCTTTCCTCGACCCACTGGGTGGCCAACTGCTTGGCGCGTTCGAATCGGCTGGTGTCTCCCGGACGGTAGGCCATGGAGAACGAGCCGTCGACCACCAGCACCTTGTGCGTGTGGCGGCCGGCGAATACTGGAAGTCCACTCCGTTCGAGATAGGGCTCTGCCACGGCCAGCGCCAGCAGCGCCAACAGCAATACCCGCACCGCCAACAGCAGCCATTGCTCCAATCGCAGGCGGCGAGAGTTTTTCTTGAGCGCGGCCAACAAGAACTGCATCGCCGCGAACTCTGTCAGACGGTACCGGCGGCGGCTCCACAGGTGGATCAACACCGGCGCGGCGGCCGCGGCCAACCAACCCAGCATGGCCAGGTTGCCGAAGCCAAAGGCCAGGAGCCAGCACGAAGGATGCACCCACAACGACATCGTAGCCCGTTCGCTGGCAAGTAGGGATAATGGATTACCGGGCCCGCGCCGTGCGCGAAACCAAATAGGTGGAGATCGCGCGATCCAAAGGCTGGTCGGTACGGACCAGCAGATAGTCGATGTTCTGTGCCCGGCAGCCGCGTTGAATCTCCTTCAAAAACTCGGCGACCTCTGCGAGATACGCGCGGCGAAGCGCGCGCGGGTCGGTGATCACGCGGGGCAACTGTTCCAGTCCCTCGAACAGCGTGGTGCCTTGAAAAGGGAAATCGAGTTCCGCGGGGTCAAGCACGTGCAGCACGACCACTTCGTGCCGACGATATCTTAGATGTTTGAGCCCAGCCAACAGGCTGGCGACGTTATCCAATAGGTCGCTGAGAACAATGACCACGCCGCGCCGTTTGAGTCGCTCTGCCAGTTCGTGGAACACGGGCCCCAGGTCCGACTTGCGCTCTGCCGGCACCTGTTCCATGGCATGGACCAGTTGTTTCAGGTGCGAGGGGTTGCTGCTGGGGCGCACCCAGGAGCGCACGTCGCAATCGAACACCGCCAAGCCCACGCTGTCTTGTTGATGCAGCACCAGGTAGCCTAGCGCCGCGGCCAGGCACTGGGCATATTCCAGCTTGCTGAGTGCCGCAACCTCGCTACGGTACCGCATGCTCTGGCTGGCATCGAGCAGCAAATAGCCAATGAGGTTGGTCTCTTCCTCATATTGCTTGAGGTAGAACTTGTCGGTTTTGCCGAACACTTTCCAGTCGACATAGCGCAGGTCGTCGCCGGGGGCGTATTCGCGGTGCTCGGCAAACTCGATCGAAAACCCGTGGTACGGGCTTTGGTGAGCGCCCGCCACGTAGCCTTCGACGATGTGCCGCGCCCGCAATTCCAGCCCGCGCAATTTAGCGAGTGTTTGCGGATCGAAATACTTCGGGAAGTTTTCCACGATCTTGCCAGGCGGCCTCGTCGGCGGGAATCAGTTCCATCAGGCGGCGCACGATGTCGTCGGGTTTCACCCCTTCGGCTTCCGCATTGAAATTGGTCACAATCCGGTGACGCAAGACCGGCGCCGCGACCGCGCGTAC
>CAYSXM010000857.1:0-2333 GCA_964434905.1 uncultured Pirellulales bacterium
TGCAGCACAACCTGCGCGACCCCAGCCGCGACCGGACCCATGGTCGCGTGTATCGCATTACCTATCCTAGCCGGCCACTGCTGACGCCGCCCCAGGTCGCCGGCGCTCCGCTGGCGGACCTGCTAGATCTGCTCAAGCAGCCTGAAGATCGCCTGCGGCACCGCGTGCGCATCGAGCTGAGCGCGCGACCAACCGACGAGGTCATGGCCGCGCTCGATACCTGGATCGCCACGCTCGATCCTCGGGCCCCCGACGCCGGGCACCATCTGCTCGAAGCGCTGTGGGTTCGCGCGCAACACAACGTGGTCGATGTCGAACTCTTGGATCGCGTGCTCGCCAGCGACGATTTCCATGCCCGCGCCGCCGCCGTCAAGGTGCTGGTCAACTGGCATCAGCGCGTGCCCGACGCTCTGGCCCGCGTCAAGCGGCTAGCCGTCGATTCGGCCCCTCGCGTGCGGTTGGAAGCGCTGCGCGCCGCCAGCTTTTTCGACGACCTGGCCGCCATCGAAGTGCCACTGGCGGCCGCCAATTATCCCACCGACCAGTTCTTGGATTTCGTCCGCGGCGAAACCCTGAAGGCCTTGGAACCGGCCTGGAAACAGGCGCTGGCCGACGGCCTGCCGCAGGTCACCGACGCCAACAGCGCGCGCGTGCTGTTGGCCGGCGTGTCGACGAAGGATCTCTTGGCCGCGAAACATACACGGCCGATTTGTCGCGAATTGCTGGTCCGCTCGGGCACTCCCGACGACGTGCGATCGACCGCGCTGGCGGATCTGGCCAGACTCGAAAATCGCTCGCCCGCGGCCGAGGCATTGGCCGCCATTCGCGAGCTCGATACCAGCGACGCAGCCGGTAATGAATCGCTGTTGTATGCCCTGGGGCGGCTGTGGCTGGCCAGCGACCCTGCCAACTTGGCCGCGCTGCGCGACCAGATCGAACCGCTGGTCACCCAGGCAGCGCAACCGCTGGTGCGCCAGTTGGCCGCCGCGGCGCTGGTCGTGGCGGATAACAACGTCGATCGCGCCTGGCAACTGGGCCTGGGTTCTACCGGCGCACTGTGCGATGTCGTGGCAGCCACCCCCCTGATTCGCGACCTGGCACTGCGCAATCAGCTTCTGCCGCGATTGCTGCCATTGGTCGAGGCCCTGCCGGCCGAACTGGCCAACGGCCAGGCGGTCGACTTGCCGGGCACGCCGGCCAGGTTCGTGCGCATCGAGCTGCCGGAGAAAGGCGTGCTCACACTGGCCGAGGTCGAAGTCCTCGTCCAGGGCCAGAATGTGGCCCGCCGTGGAACCGCCACGCAGAAAAATACCGCCTTCGACGCGGCGGCCAGCCGCGCCATCGACGGCAACACCAGTGGCGCGTTCGCCGACAATGGCCAAACCCACACCCTGGAAAACACCGACAACCCTTGGTGGGAACTTGACCTTGGAGCCGAGACGTCGGTCGACGCAGTGGTGGTTTACAACCGCACCGACGCGACCTTGGGTGCCAGACTCGAAGGCTTTACCCTCGTGCTGCTAGATCAACAGCGGCGCGTGGTGGCGCGCCGCGACGCACTGCCGGCACCTGCCAGCCAGGTGCGGCTAGATGTGGGGCGCGGCACAAGCCACGAACGCGTGCGCCGCGCTGCGCTCGCCGCGCTGGCCGCATTGCCCGGAAGCGAGGCTCAGGCATTCAGTGTTGCTGCCGGCCTGCTTGGTCGGGGAATCGATGTTCCGGCCGCCCTGCGTGCCATGTTGACTATTCCCGCCGTACACTGGCCAGCCGCCGATCCCGGCCACCTGGCCTCGGCGGTGGTGGCGTTCTTGGCCCCTTTGCCCGAGACGGAACGCACGTCGCCCGCCGCGCTCGACGCACTTCAAGTCGGTGAAACCCTGGCCCTGGCGTTACCGGCCAGCGAAGCACGCGCCCTGCGGGGCAAACTCGGCGAGTTGGGCGTGATGGTACTGCGGCTAACGACCTTGCCAGACCGCATGCTGTTCGACAAGGACATCCTCGTTGTGCAGCGTGGCAAGCCCGTCGAGTTGCTGTTCGAGAACAGCGACATCATGCCGCACAACTTCGTGCTGGTCGCGCCGGGCGCCTTGGAAGAAATCGGTACAGAAGCCGAATCGCTGGCCACGCAACCGGGCGCGCTCGAGCGACATTACGTTCCCAACTCGAAACGCGTGCTTGCCGCCACGCGCTTGTTGTCTCCCAGACAGTCGCAACGGCTTCGTTTCAAGGCTCCCGGCGCCACGGGAATCTATCCATATGTCTGCACCTATCCGGGCCACTGGCGCCGGATGTATGGCGCGCTGTACGTGGTCGAGAACCTGGAAGATTATCAG
>CAYSXM010000858.1:0-2332 GCA_964434905.1 uncultured Pirellulales bacterium
CCGCCGTGGGCGCTGCTGCTCGAACGGCGCGCCTGGGGCCGGTTTTACGGCCTGCCTCGGGCGTTCGAAATCGACCAGGTCGAGGTGGCGACCGAGCCGGAGGAGGTGGTGCGCCGCGTGCAACAAGACTTGCCGCGCGTCGCGCGACTGGTGGCGCGTTGCCGCGAGTTGGAACGGAATGAGATGGGCGAGACCAATCGTCAGCTCGAATTGGCCCGGCTGATGGTGCGCCGCGCCGTGCTGAAACAAGGCGACGTGCAGCTAGCACAACGGGCGCTGGCCAGCACGGAGCGACAAGTGGCTGGACAGGTGGACAAAATTCGCCGGCAGATCGACGAACTGACTGCGCAGGCGGCGCGCTATCAACTGACCCTCGACACGGCCGACGGCACGGCTGCCAAGATTCCCTTGGCGGACATAGTGCGCGGGGTACCCGTCAACCGGCTGAGCACTGCCGCACGGTGCGGCGTGTATCTGGCGCGGTGGTGGGAATTCTTGAGCGATGAACCACGCGAAGCCAACAGCGAGGGAGGGGTGTTTCCCGCCTTGTTTGGCACTCTGGCCATGACGGTCGTCATGTCGTTGGCCGTGGCACCGTTTGGTGTGCTGGCGGCGCTGTACTTGCACGAGTATGCCCAGGCCGGATGGATGGTCACCGCGGTGCGCATTGCGGTGAACAATTTGGCCGGTGTGCCCAGCATTGTTTTTGGAGTGTTTGGGCTGGGGTTCCTGTGCTATGTGGTTGGTGGATGGATCGACCAGCATTGGTTCGCAGCGCAGCTTCCCAACCCCACGTTTGGCAAAGGGGGCTTGTTGTGGGCCTCGCTGACCTTGGCGCTGCTGACGTTGCCGGTGGTTATCGTGGCTGCCGAAGAAGCGCTGGCAGCGGTTCCCAGTTCCATGCGAGAAGGGTCGTATGCCTGCGGCGCAAGCAAATGGCAGACCCTGCGACGGATCGTGCTGCCGCGCGCGCTACCAGGCATTCTGACGGGTATGATCCTGGCCATGGCGCGGGGTGCCGGGGAAGTGGCGCCGCTGATGTTGGTCGGCGCGGTGAAGCTGGCGCCGGAATTGCCTGTCGACGGCGTGGCCCCGTTCGTACATCCACAGCGCAGTTTCATGCACCTGGGATTTCACATTTTCGACCAGGCGTTTCAAAGTCAGAACAGCGAGGCGGCGCGGCCGCTAGTGTTCACCACCACGCTGTTGCTGCTGGTGCTGGTAGTCGTGCTGAATCTTTCGGCAGTGTGGTTGCGGGCCCGGTTGCGTCGACGGTTTCAGGTGAACCCGTTTTAATGCCGTGCGGTGATTCCGAGGTCGATAGTAGGTTGGCGAAGTAGAGCGGGTTGAAATTTACCCCGGGCTTTGTCTCGGCGGTTTCCCGGGAGCAGATCATGGCCGGTTCGCAGTCCGATGGAGATGCCTCGCGGCCTCCAGGCAGCGTGGTGAGCAACTCGCCGAGCAGCGCGAGCAGCAGTTCACGAGTTGCCGGCAATGTGGGTGTTCCTGCATCGGGTAACCGGCTCGAGGCGATCGCTCGTGGTGCCGAGGTGCCCGCCGTGACGCACGCCGCCGTGGATCAAGAGGAAGCCTTGTTGGAAATTGACAGATTCTGCCTGTGGTACGGGCTGAAGCAGGTGCTGCACAACGTGACGCTGCGAATTCCCCGGGGCAAAGTCACGGCCTTGATTGGTCCATCGGGTTGCGGCAAGTCGACGCTATTGCGATCGGTCAATCGCCTGAACGACCTGATCGACTCGGTTCGCGTGTCGGGCGACATTCGATTAAGCGGCGACTCGGTCTACCGGACATCGGTCGACGTGATCGAGCTGCGCAAGCGAATGGGCATGGTGTTTCAAAAATCGAACCCCTTTCCCATGAGCATCTATGAGAACGTGATCTATGCCCTGCGCATCGATGGAGAGCGCGATCGCCGAGTGCTAGACGAGACATGCGAGCGCAGCCTGCGCGGCGCGGCACTGTGGGAGGAAGTCAAGGATCGCTTGCACGACAGCGCGCTGCGGTTGTCGGGCGGCCAGCAGCAGAGACTGTGCATCGCTCGGGCCATTGCGGCCGAGCCCGAGGTGCTGCTGATGGACGAGCCCTGCTCGGCGCTCGACCCGATTGCCACAGGCAAGATTGAAGATCTGATCCAAGAGTTGTCAGGTGCCTATTCGATCCTGATCGTGACCCACAACATGCAACAGGCCTCGCGCACTAGCGATTACACGGCGCTGTTGTATCTGGGGCACGTTGTGGAATATGGCCCTACGATCGAAATTTTCACTCGCCCCAAATTGCGCGAGACAGAGGACTATGTTACCGGGCGGTT
>CAYSXM010000859.1:0-2330 GCA_964434905.1 uncultured Pirellulales bacterium
CTGCCCCGCAAGCGCCCAGCTTTCTCTGCCTCGACAAGAACACCGGCGACTTGCTCTGGCAGGATGATGCGCCAGGTGTCAACATTCTGCACGGGCAGTGGTCGTCTCCGGCCTATGCCGTGATCGACGGCGTGCCGCAGGTAATGTTTGCGGGAGGGGATTCCTGGCTGTACAGCTATCTGGCCGAGCGCACCGCAGATGGCCAGGCCAAGCTGCTATGGAAATTCGACGCCAACCCCAAGGAGTCGAAGTACATCTTGGGCGGCCGTGGCACGCGCAATGAAATCATCGCCACCCCCATCGTGGTCAACAACCTGGTGTATTTTGCCGTGGGGCAAGACCCCGAACACGGCGAGGGAATTGGCCATCTGTGGTGTGTTGATCCCGCCAAGCGCGGCGATCTGAGCGCCGAATTGGCCTTCAACTCCAAGGATCTGACCAAACCAATTCCGCACAAAAGGTTGCAGGCCGTAGTGCCCGAAGAGGGCGACGTGGCAAGGCCGAACCCGAACTCGGGCGTGGTCTGGCACTACAGCACGTTCGATCTGAACGGCAACGGAAAGATCGAGTTCGAAGAGACCATGCATCGCACCATTGGCACGGCGGCAATCAAGAACGACTTGCTATACGTCGCCGATTTCAGCGGCCTGTTTCATTGTGTCAATGCAAAAACAGGCCAGGTGCATTGGACCTACGACATGTTGGCGGCCAGTTGGGGCTCGCCCCTGATTGTGGGCGACAAGGTGTACGTGGGCGATGAAGATGGCGACGTGACCATCTTTCGTCTGTCGGCCGAACAAGAACAATTGGCCGAAATCAACATGGGCAGCTCGGTCTATACCACGCCCGTGGTGGCCAACAACGTGCTGTATATCGCCAACAAGACCCACCTGTTCGCGATTGCCGAAAGCGCAGCGCCGGCCAAGAAGTCGGGCGCGGCGGGCGAGTAGTCCGGCGGCGCCCGAGACGCTCTGCCGGGTTGTGCAACTGGGGACGATTTCAAGCCGTGCTGGGGGGGCCGGGTCGAAGTGGCGCGTGCCGCCAGGCACATCTTGGCCCGCAAGGTTTATCTAGCCTACCCACCATGTGGCGCGCACAGGCCCGCGCCGCGCGGTTGTACCGCAGTTAGCGGTTCTAACGGATATTCTCTCATTGCCGACGGTAGCGTTGCCGATCGTAACTCCAGCAAGACGATCGTGCCACAGCCTGGGCCGCGATCGATCTTCTCGCCGGCCGCGAAGCTGCCTAACCCGCGGCGAGCTTCCGCCGGCCCCCGGGCACGCCGCCCGTTCGACCCAGAGCCTGCCCAGGGGGAGAAGCGATACATGACACGGCGAGCGACCTTAGCGCTGTGCTGCGCCCTAGGGGGGCTGCTGTTCTGCGTGGCGCCGCATTGCTCGGCCCAGCAGGCCTATGGGCGGCAATGGGGACGCACCTATAGCACCCAAGATTGGCAGCGATTCTACCACTATCCGTACGTGTACTACCCGCAGAATTTCTGGGGCCGCGACTACTATCGCAGTTCCGAGAGTTTGTACTATCGATACCCGCCGGAAATGCGGATCCCGGTCTATAACCGGCGGTGGCACAACGAATATCCCGAGGGTCGCAAGTACCATTGGGGCCACCACTTCATTCTCGACGTGTTCTAGCAGTCAGTCGAAAAATGCCATCGTGGCATTCTTCAACCTCGCCAAGTGCGTAGCACAGCGCCGCGCGGCTCGCAAGACAGCGGCTTGTGTCGAGACCCTGCCATCGCATCCAGGCGATGACGCAGGCGCTTCGAAGTTTTAACTGGCGGCTAAGAAACGATGTCGCCGCGGATCATGGCTACTGCCGATTGTCCGAAAAATGTTGTAGTCCTCGATTTTGCGGATCTCCTGCACACCTGAGACCGGCCGTAGCATCCCACCGCGCGAGCCGCTAGGATGGGCACGTCGTGCGTTGTCTGATGGAGAGCCGGAACGAACCGGTTCCCGGCACGAATGGTTTGGGGCTGGCTGGGGGCGATCACGGGGGGAAATCGAGGGATGTCGAACGTCAAGCATGTGGTGTTGTTGCGGCTCAAGTCGTCGATTGCACCGGCCAAAGTGGCCGAGTTGTTCGCGGCGTTGGCCGGGTTGCAGCAAGCCATTCCCGGCATCTTGGATTTCTGTTGGGGTCCGTACTCGAGCGACGAAGGCTTGCACCGGGGCTTCACGCACGGCTTTATCATGACCTTTGCCAGCGCTCGGGCGCGCGATGCGTATTTGCCCCACCCGGCTCACGAAGTCGTCAAGGCGATGATTCTGCCCGAGCTCGATGGCGGGCTCGACGGGGTCGTGGCCTTC
>CAYSXM010000860.1:0-2325 GCA_964434905.1 uncultured Pirellulales bacterium
CCCGGACGATTTCCTAGTCGAGCTTTTCAACTCCGCGCCTGCTGAGGTTTGTGCGGCATTGAAACGGCAGAGGGATGGCCTGCGCAACCCACCCAAGTCGGCGGAAGAACTGCTCGCCACACTTGAAGCGCAAGGGTTGCCGCAAATAGTCGCACGCCTTCGCCAGTTTGCCGAGTTGATTTGACGGCGATGACGTGACTTGTGCGATTACGCATCGGGAGCGGAGTTTTGTCGGCCAGGCCTTGGCCGGACTGGAACTACCGATGTTGCTGGCGAGCAACTTGCCTCTGGTCTTCGGACCAATTGAGTAGATGACGGCTACGACTGTGGACAGCGTTCCCAGGTGTGCCGCCAAAGCTGCATCGGCGGGTCGTCTCCCCAGAATTGCCAATCCCAGGAGCGTTCCACGAAATAGCACTCGATCATGGTTGCGGTGACCCACGGATGGCGCACCAGCGATTGCGCGATCCGCCACAGCATTTTCGGGTTTGTAACCAGCCCACGTAACATCCGCTCCATGCGTAAATCGTTGGCGGTCTTGTAGCCGGCGGTGCCATCGGCCCCCGAAACCAAGCGAAAAAAGGGCTTGGCACACGCCTCGAGTTGGCCATCGACCGGGTAGTAGCCTCCCATCCAATGGTGCAACAAACTGAAGTGCCGTTGATTGGAACCGCGCGGCTGGCGATACCAGGGCGTCAGCAGATACTCTGGCCGCACCTCCCGCTTCACGTGGATGGCGGTGGTCACATAGCGCGCTCTTGGTGCGCGCGGATCGAGTGCTCGTTCGGCAATCGCGAACGATTCGTGGTAGATGGAATCCATTCGGCCGGCTTGCACATCCTCTGGCTGCACCCAATGTTCCAGCGAGCCGTTGGCCACCACGCCATCGAACTGCCCGTGCCAGGCGTCGGCCTCGAGCAAGTCGCGATAGTTGGCGCAATAGGCCTGGTGGCCCTGCTGTCGGCAATAGGCGACTTGCTCTGGCGACAGGTTCACCCCGACTGCCTGGGCGCCGCGCTGCCGCGCTAGCTCGAGCAAATGGCCGTAGCCACAACCAATTTCCAACAGACGAAAACCCCGGCGCGTGCAACCCACCTGGTCCAATAAACCATTGAGCTGGCGCTCGATCCCTTGTTCGAGAGTGCTATCGCCAGGCAAGAACTGGCCATCGGCCAGATCGCGAATGCCCACCGCCTCGGCGGCATGGACCAGCGTGTAGCAAAGTTTTACCAACTCGACTGGGGGCACACGCGCCGGCGGCTGTGGTAGATCGGCCAGTGGCTGCACGAACTGCGTCGTGTCCTCGTCGACCAACGGCCAGACGGTGGACGCTAGCGCCATGGAACACCTCGGATTTCGCACCAGGTGGTAGGGCCGGCCACGCCAGCGCTGGGAATTGTTGCAGTTCCCCAGGTGAATTGCGAAGGAAATCCAGCCGGCCCGCAGTCAGTACCCCGGCCATGCCCCCCCGCACGGCACGGCCCGTCGTTCTTGCGGCAGACGACTTGCGATTGGGCCCGGTTGTGCGCGGAGCTGTTTCTGCCGCTCTATGACGTTGCCCGCCAGGTGGTGCTGGCTTCACCTGTGGTGCACACCGACGACACGTCGGTCCGCATTCGCGACGCGCACAAGAAGGCCAAGCACAAGGGCTATTTCTGGGTGTACTACGGCGACGCAGCGCACCCGCTAGTGTTTTTCGACTACACGCCCAACCATAGCCGCGCCGGTCCGGCCGAAGTGCTCAAGGACTTTCGCGGCTACGTGCAGGCCGACGCCTAAAGCGGCTACGACGGCATTTACCTGGACTCGCAGGACAAGATTCAAGAAGTCGCTTGTTGGGCACATGCCCGCCGCAAGTTCTTCGAGGCCCGTGGGGCCGATGCGCTCCGTGTCGAGACGGCGCTGGCGCACGTCGGCCAGTTGTACGCGGTCGAGCGCGAAGTGAAGCGGCGCTCGGCCGACGAGTGGCGCGAGTTGCCGTGCGAAGAACGCTACGCGCGGATCGCCGCGCTGCGACAAGAGCGGTCGAGGCCGCTGCTCGTGTCGTTCTTGGCCTGGCTGACGGCCGAAGCGCCGAAGTTGCTGCCCAAGCATCCGCTGCGGCAGGCGATGGACTACGCGCTGGGCAATTGACAGGCGCTGTGGCGGGCCCTGGGCCAGGCAAAACGCACCGGTACGATGCCGCTGCTCGACGATCTGCCCGAGACCGACGAGCCCGACGTGCCGTTGCCAGCGCTCTCCGCGCCGGCCGAGGTGGCGGCCGATTATCGCACGCTGGGGTTGTCGTTGCGGGCCCATCCGCTGTCATTCTATCGCCGCGAGCTG
>CAYSXM010000861.1:0-2325 GCA_964434905.1 uncultured Pirellulales bacterium
GCTGACCGCGTTGGGTATCTCCCTGGCGGTTTCGGTGTTGATCTTGGGTAGCTTCATGCTCGACGCCGTGAACCATGCCTTGCAAGTGCAATACTTCGTCGCCATGCGCGAAGATCTCAGCGTGGCCTTCATTGAACCCAGCACCATCGACACGCTGCCGGCCATCGACCACTTGTCCGGCGTACGGTACGTCGAACCGTTTCGCGCGGTGGCCGCGCGCTTTCGTCTCGGGCCGCGCGTGCGGCGCGTCGAGGTGTTGGGACTGTCGGGCAATGCCGAGTTGCACCGCCTGGTCGATCTCGATGGCCACCACCGGGCACTGCCCGAGCAGGGCCTGGTGCTCAGCGAGAAGCTGGCCGAGGTGCTGGGCGCCCGCGTGGGCAGCCGCGTACGGCTGGAAGTGCTGGAAGGCTTGCGACCCGTGGTCGACGTGCCCGTCGTCGGTCTGCTGGCCGATTTTTCCGGAATGGCCGCGTATCTGCGCCGCGACGCGTTGAACCGATTGCTGCTCGAAGGCGACGTCGCCTCCGGCGCCTTTGTCGCCGCCGACTTGGGGCAGTTCGATCGCCTGTTCACCCAACTAAAACACGCACCCCGCGTTGCCAGCACCACGATAAAGCGCACCGCGATCGAGAGCTTTCAGCGAACCGTGGCCGAAAATATTTTGCGCATGCGATTCTTTATTGTGTTGTTCGCCTCGATCATCGCCGTGGGGGTGGTCTACAACAGCGCCCGCATCGCCCTGGCCGAACGCAGCCGAGAGCTGGCCACATTGCGGGTGATCGGCTTTACCCGGGGGGAAATCTCACGGTTATTGTTGGGCGAACTGGGATTGCTGTTGGCGCTGGCGATTCCGCTGGGGCTAGGCTTGGGCTACGGTCTGGCGGCATTCGTCATCCACACTTCGTACGATACCGAGCTGTTTCGCATGCCGCTGGTAATCCATCGCTCGACCTACGGCTTCGCCGTTACAGTAACCCTGGCCGCCGCAGGAGCTTCGGCCCTGGTGGTGAGACAGATGCTCGATCATTTGGACCTGGTGGCCGTGCTCAAAACCAAGGAGTGACAACCGGTGCGATTATCCTGGCGTTCCATCGGCACACTCGCGGCGCTGGCCGCGCTGGGCGCGGTCGGCTGGTGGGTGTTTCGCCCTCCTCCGGTGGAAGTCGACGTGGCCCAGGTGGTGCGCGGACCCCTGGAAGTGACCGTCGCCGAAGATGGCAAAACGCGCATCAGGGAACGTTACATCGTCTCCGCGCCGCTGGCCGGCGAATTGTTACGGGTGGGCTTGCGCGCCGGAGACGACGTGCGGGCCGGCGAAACCCTATTGGCCGCCATCGAGCCGGGCGACCCCAGCCTCCTCGATTCCCGAGCGCGGGCCGAAGCCGATGCCCGAGTCAAAGCTGCCGAAGCCCGTGGTTGGCACGCCCGGGCACAACTCGATCGAGCCCGGGCGACGGCCGAGTTCGCCCGCTCGGAACTCGCTCGGGCCGAGAAACTGCTCCCCTCGAAGGCCATGTCGGAAGAAGGTTACGAGGCTGCCGCGCACGCCATGCGCACCGCCACCGACGATGTACGGGCCGCCGAATATGGAGTGCAAATCGCGGAATTCGAACAGCAGCAAGCCCAGGCCGCGCTAACCCGCACCCATGGCCAGGCCGACGACGACGGCCGCTTCGAGATTCGCTCGCCAATCCAGGGTAAGGTACTGCGCGTGTTCCAGGAAAGTTCCGCCACGATCGCCGCTGGCACCCGGCTCATCGAACTTGGTGACCCCACCGATCTGGAAATTGAGGTCGATGTCCTTTCCAGCGACGCCGTCCGAATTTCGACGGGCGCGCGCGTGTATCTCGAACACTGGGGCGCCACGGCGCCACTGGTTGCCCAGGTGCGGATGATCGAGCCCCAAGCGTTTCTCAAGGTGTCGGCCTTGGGTGTCGAGGAACAACGCGTCAACGTCATTGCCGACTTCGTCGATCCTCCGTCCGAGCGCCAGCGGCTAGGCGACGGCTACCGGGTGGAAGCGCGAATCGTGGTCTGGGAAGCCCAGGACGTACTCAAGACCAACGCCGGGGGGTTGTTTCGCCAGCACGGACAGTGGGCCGTGTTTCGTCTGGTCGATGGTCGCATAAGAACCACGCCAGTGACCATCGGCCAATCCAACGGTTTAGAAACTGAGATTACAGGCGGGCTGAACGAACACGACCAGATCGTGGCTTATCCCAGCGACCAAGTGGCCGATGGCGTGCGCACCTTGCGCCGCGAAGACTCGCGTTAGCAGCCCGTCCTAGCACTCGACGGGCCTGCGTCATCGCAAGTGTCCTG
>CAYSXM010000862.1:0-2320 GCA_964434905.1 uncultured Pirellulales bacterium
GCTCCTGCCCTTACTCCATCACCTGCACTCACTCGCATTTCTCCGTGTCTCCGTGGCTGCATTCTCCATTTGGACGCTCAAGGTAAAACCAGTTTTTTAGGCCAAGGCCTTGACCTGACGAGCCTGACTACGGCTCAAGGAACGCAGGCAGGAGCGTGCCCTACGGAACTACGGAGCGATACCCGCTGCCGGCGCGACGGGCTGCACGGAAACCGACTCGACGCGCACCGCGCCCGCCGTGCTGGAAAACAATTGCCAGGCGATTCGTTCCGACGCGGCGTGGGCTGTGAATTGCCAGTGCCAAGTGTGCGCCCCCGGCACTAGCTCGCGGCGACGAGGGGCAGGTGCCGAGCTACCGGAATCGGTACGCAACCAAAACTCTGCGGTGGTTGGCCGCTCAACCACCAACCGTAGCCGCACCCGATAGCTTTGGCCCGTTAGCAAACCGCCCGCCAGAGGTTCCGCTGCCGCATGTTCCGTCGCTGCTTGTGTCGTGGCCGGCGGCGCGTGCCCTGGGCCGGCGTGCCCTGCGCCATGATCGCCGTGCGTTGTACTTGCCGCGGTCGATTGTTCGGTTGGCAACCCATCGCCTAGCGGTTCGTCGCTAGCGAGAAGCTGTAGCAGCTCGTCGCTGGCCGCATGCGCCGCGTGTTGGCCCGTGGGTGCCGCATCTGGGGCGCGTGCCGTGGCCGCCAGAAAATCGGTGGGAATGCGGCGCAGTGCCAACTGGCGATATCCGGCCGCGCCTTCTTCAATTTCAATCGCCGTGTCGAGTGGCACCTGTTCGATCGTTTGTTCGCCCTGGCCGGCGGGCCAACGCACCACCACCCGGTCGATCGCCACGGCATCGGCCAAGCCAATTTCCAGCCGCGGAGGCAACCCGCCAAAGCTGGGCAGACTGCCCACCGCGTGATGCACGGAACGCGGCCCGGTCGGGGTGCTGAGATCGACACGCACTCGCGCGCCAAACGCCGCGCGGTGGCACGCGGTGCCGACCAGCTCGATCTTGAGCCAATGCCGCGCAGGCCCAGGATTCAGATACAAGCCATCGCGAAATCGGTCACCTGGAAACATGCCGCCCAGGTCGGCAAATACATCCTGGTCGCCATCGTTGTCGAAATCGGCCCACGCGATGCCGTGGCCTTTTTGCAAGTGGCCGAAACCTCCGGCGGTGGTCACATCTTGAAATCTCTGGCCGCCGTCGTTTCGCAACAACACATTCGGCACCAGCATGCGATAGTCCGAAGTGCCGGTGCCCAGGTGCACGTCGAGCCAGCCATCGTTGTCCAGATCGCCAAAGCCCGCGCCCATCACGCTCCAGGCGCGGGTCAGGCCGGCCGCGGGGGCCGCGTTCTCGAAGCGTTGGCCTTGGCGATTCAGGTACAGCCGTGGCCGCTCGCCGGCGCTCGGCTGTCCTCGGTAGGCCGCCAGCATGTCTTCAAAGTCGCAGCCAAAGGGGCACACGAACAGGTCGAGCCAGCCGTCGTGATTGAAATCGAAAAACCAACAGGCAAAGCTGCCGAGCGGCTCTTCGACTCCCAGTTCGGCCGCCACGTCGACGAAGCGTGCCCGCCCGTCGTTGCGATACAGCCGGTTGCGTCCACTGGCGCGGTCCTGGGCCATCGCCAGGTTGGAAACGTACAGATCGAGATCGCCATCGTTGTCGAAATCGCCGGCGGCGGCCCCCTTGCACCAGCGCAAGTTTTCCACGCCAGCGGCCCGAGCCTGATCGCTATAGGTGCCGTCGCCCTGGTTGATAAACAACTGGCTAGGTGCGGCCAGTGGCGCGGTGGCTAACCGGCGTTCGGCCTCGGGTGCTCCGGGGTTTTCGAGCGCTTCGTTGCCGGCAAACAGATCGAGATCGCCGTCGTTGTCGAAATCGCCCCACACGCCTACCTGCGACGGCCAGGCCGGTTCCGCCAGGCCGGCGCGCTCGGTGACATCCACGAAGCCACGACCCTGCTGATTCTCCAGCAGTGAGCGCCGCAACCGACCGTCGCCCAACAGCCAGGCGCCACGCGGAACGTAGATATCGCTCCAGCCGTCGCCGTTGTAATCTATCGCCTGGCAATTCAAGCCGCCCCACTGGTCGGCCAGCCCCCACTCTGCTGTCTGCGCGGCAAATCGCCCATCGCCCTGGTTACGATAGATCACCAGGGGGTCGCGCGGGCCGACGGAAGAGTTCACCACGTCGAGCAGCCCGTCGTGGTCGAAATCGGCCACCGCCACGCCACCCGCCAGGCGTGCCGCGCCAAAGCCAGCCACCGCGGCGACGTTTGTCCAGCGCGGCATGGGAGTGTCGGAAACAATACTTCGGGGG
>CAYSXM010000863.1:0-2320 GCA_964434905.1 uncultured Pirellulales bacterium
CACCGCGGTCACGCGTTCGGCACTGGCCCGCTTGCAGCTCTCGATCATGATCAAGAGCTCCATCAGGTTCTCGTTCACTGGCGGGCAGGTAGGCTGCACCAGGAACACGTCGCGGCCGCGCACGTCTTCTTCAACCCGGCAGGAAATTTCGCCGTCGGGAAAGTTTCCGATGGCGATTTCAGCCAGTTGCAATCCCAGATAGGCGCAGATTCGCTGCGCCAAATCGGGGTTGGCTCGGCCGCTGAAGATTTTCAGATCACTCAAGGTGGCCATGCTTACGATCCGGCGCCCAGCGCCTGTTCAACCAGTGCCAATTCGTCCATGCTGTTGATGCTGAGCGCCTCCGAGGCGTCGAGCACCGGCAGTGCCCGCACGTCGTGCCCCGCTTCGAGCAACACGCGTGGGCAATCGGTCAGATAGTATTCGCCTTGGGCGTTGTCGGGGCGAATCTGGTCGAGAGACCAATACAGGTCCGGACCCCGAAATACATAGGTACTCAGGTTGACCTCGGTAATCGCGCGCTGCCGCGGGGTCGCGTCTTTCTCCTCGACAATGCCCCGGAAGCGCCCTTGGTCATCACGATCGATGCGCCCCAGACCAAAGGGATTGTCCTTGTGCGTGGTTCCCAACAGGCAGGCCGGCTCTTGGGCCGCGTACTCGGCCAGCAATCGCCCCAGCGATTCGCCCCGCATCATCGGCGAATCGCCAGCCACCACCAGCACCGGGCCCGTGACGCTACCCAACAGCGGGCGAGTCATCATCACCGCGTGGCCGGTCCCTTGCTGCTCGGCTTGCAGCGCGAACTCCACTCCGCGTCGACCGGCCAATTCCCGTTCCACGTCCGCCGCACGGTAACCCACCACCACCACCGTGCGAGTAACCCCTGCGGACTCCAGGGCATCGAGCACATAGTGCACCATCGGCCGTCCCAAAACCGGCACCAACACCTTGGGCAATTCGGATTTCATCCGCGTGCCCTTGCCTGCCGCCATGACCACTGCCGCTGCTGGCATCGGAATCCTGCTGTTGGGGGTGAAGAATTGCTGCGTCCCGTCGGGGCTGTGCTAGGGGAACCTCGCCCAGCGCTCCGCGACGGCCCCGCGAGCCCCACGCCATGGTCCCCGGTGCGCCAAGTCAAGTACCGCGGGGGCGCACCCGCGGCGGTCCCCGGCGATGGTCGCAGGGCCGACCCTCCGAACACTCGGCCGGTCCGTGGCCAGCCGGCCGCCCCGGGCAACCCGCACCCCTGGCAACTCGGCGCTCGGGCCGCCAGACGTCTGACGGTCTCCGACCGAGCCCCTAGGCCAGACCCGCTATGTTGACACGAAGCGAGCGAGGTTGCCAGTACCTACCCTGCAATGCCCTACCTGGCCCCTACGGCTGCGGCGGAGCACGGGCCTGCTCGCCGCTCTAGCGTGAGCCGACCTGTGCTTGCTGCCAGTCCTCGGACGGCGGGGCCAGCGCCGCGCGTCCGCACAGCACGGAATAGATGGTAAACTTCAGCAAATTGTCGGCGGACGGGCGGCACCGCTCGACACGCCTGGGATTCCTGTCGCGAAACGAGCGCTACACTATGAAAATCTTCGGTCTCGGGTTGTCGAAGACCGGTACGACCAGCTTGACCAAGGCCTTGTGCATGCTGGGCTATCGCGTCGAACACAACGGAGCAATGTTCGTCACCGAGCCGCCCGAGCAGCTTACCCATCTGGACGGGGCCACCGACGAACTGGGGGCTGCCTACGCCGCGCTCGATCAGCAATACCCCGGTTCGAAGTTCATCCTCACAGTACGCGATGTCGAGCCCTGGTTGAAAAGTTGCCAGCATCACTTTCGCAACCCTATCGACCCCGATACCCGCGTGGGGCGCCTGCTGACCACCATTTATGGCACCACGGTTTTCGAGGCAGATAAGTTTGCCGACGGTTATCGCCGCCATGTGCAGCAAGTACAGGACTACTTTCGCGGCCGCGAGGGTGTGCTGCTCGTTCTCGACGTGAGCCACGGCGAGGTCTGGCCCAAGCTGTGTCAGTTCCTGGAAAAACCAGTCCCCAGCGAACCGTTTCCGCGCGAAAACGTCAGCCGCTCACTCTCGCGAGTCTCACGCCGAATCAAAGGTTTTTTTCGACCTCGTGGCGGCTCCGCGGGCGCCTAATAACGCGCCGCGATTTCCGCCCTGGGCGCTGCCTCGTTCTGTCCCCAGACCTCGCGGGTTGCCGACCGGCGCTCGGTGCCCGGTTGGCTCGGCTTCTCTGAGCCCTAATTATTCATGAGCCTTCTGCTGCGGAATCGAACGTGTCGCGTCTGCCGCGTCAAACCGCAA
>CAYSXM010000864.1:0-2302 GCA_964434905.1 uncultured Pirellulales bacterium
GAGTCCATCACGCGTAGATTCTGCTTCTGTACCTGCAAATAGGTCAATTCCGAGTACAGCATCGCGTGAGGGTTTTTTTCGGGGTCGTCGCTATACACACCGTCGACCCGGGTGGCCTTGAGCAGTACCTCGGCCTCCAATTCCAAGGCACGCTGCGCGGCTGCCGTATCGGTGGTGACAAACGGGCTGCCGGTACCAGCCGCCAGGATCACGATCCGGCCCTTTTCCAGGTGCCTTCGCGCGCGGCGACGAATATACGGTTCGGCCACCCCGTCCATGCGTATCGCGGTGAGCAGGCGTGTTTCACAGCCCAGCGATTCCAACGCGTCTTGCAGCGCCAGCCCATTCATTACCGTGGCCAACATGCCCATGTAGTGGGCCGTGGCTTCTTGAATGCAGGATTGGCCCGACGTGAACTGCGCGCCACGGAGAATGTTCCCTCCGCCGATCACGATCGCAACCTGCACTCCCTGTAACGCCGCACGCTGCGTTTGCTTGGCAATCAATACGACTTCGTCCATGCTGATGCCGCGCTCGCCGGCATGGGCTAGGCTTTCTCCCGAGATCTTGAGCACCACACGCTGGAAGCGACGTCGGGCAATTGGCTCGTTACTGGCGGCCATCGATCGGTTCTCCGGGGCAATCTCAGTTCAGCGCCACTTCGGGGCAGGTGCCGCGCCACGCCCAACACCGGGCTGACCGGGAAGGTCCGACCACTTTGCTAGTGCTTGACCGGCCGCAACCCGAGTGACATGTGTAAGCCCGGATTATTCATGAACTTCGTCGCGAGGAGTCGAAGGTGTTGTGGCTGCAAGGAAAACCGTGATCGGCCCGCGCAGCGTATTGGTGAATACGTGAGTCAGGGCCG
The DNA here is from genome assembly GCA_964434905.1 of uncultured Pirellulales bacterium. GTDB lineage: Bacteria > Planctomycetota > Planctomycetia > Pirellulales > CAYNRE01 > CAYSXM01. The sequence continues at coordinate 869 of CAYSXM010000864.1, forward strand.
ATTGCGGTTTGACGCAGCAGACGCGGTACCTTCGGTTCCGCAGCAGAAGGCTCATGAATAATTCGGGGTAAGTGTGCATCCTAAATTCCACGTTCACCGGGCGCTGGTGCCCCCACCATGCCCCGCGCCGTGCAGGCAGGTCATGCAACCGGGTGCTGTCCCCGCGGCCGCTTCTACAAACGTCGTGCGCGTGCTCCGCTCGCAACTCGCCGTCGTCTACGGCACTAGGCCTTGCCCAATTGCCAGTGTGTGAATGACTTCACCTGCATTCCAGCCGCCTTGGCAACTTGGCCGACCGTATGTTGGTCGTCCTTGACAAAGGGCTGTTCCAGCAGAACCTGTTCGGCGTAAAAATTTTTCAGCCGACCTTCGACCATCTTGTCGACGATGGCCACCGGTTTTCCCTCTTGCAGCGCCGCCGCGCGAAGAATCTCGCGCTCTTTGTTGACGACCGCCGCGTCGAGGTCTTCCTTGGCCACCGCCGAAGGTCGCATCGCGGTCACGTGCATGGCCACTTCGTTGGCCAACTGCTGGGTTCCACCCTGCACGCCCACCAGCACGCCGTGCGTGCCCGTGTGATGCGCGTAGCCGCCACAGGGGCTATCAATGCGCACGAGCCGAGTCAGGTTGAAAACCTCGCGAATCTGGTTCATCAATTCGTCGCGCTGGTCCCCGAGTGTGCGACCGGGGCTACTCGGCGAGGGCTGGGCAAACAGTGCCTCGGCCGAGGCGGCACCCGGCCCCAAGGCCAGTTGCTTTGCCAGGTCGTTGGCCAATTGCACAAACGCGTCGCTGCTGGCCACGGGGGGGCTTTCGCACTGCAACTCGACCATGGCCCCGACACCCCGTGCCAGGTCGGCATGGACCGCCATGCGACCCGACGAGGTTTCGCGCCCCGAGCGCGACTCCATGGTTTTCTTTCCTTGCTTGCGCAGCCAATCGATGGCCGCCGCTTCGTCGCCCCCACAGGTCGTCAGCGCGTGCTTGCACTCCATCATGGGTAAATTCGTCTTGTCGCGCAGCGCCTTGACGGCGGCGGCGGTAATCTCGGCCATGGTTACTACTCCTCGTCGTGCCACGCCACGCACTGCCCGGGGCAGCGGGCAAGTGGGCGCCTGGTGGCGATTGGGAATGGGAAAAATGTCGTTCCCCACGCAGGCGCGGCCCCCAGCCGACCATGGTTCGATCGGACCAGGTGTACCTCGCGCGCTCCGGCTGCAACCGGAATGGGGTTGGAAAAATCTTGCCGGGGTACTGGCGACCCGGGATTCTCTGTTGACCCCGGATTATTCATGAAATTCGTCGCGAGGAGTCGAACGCGTTGTGGCTGAAAGGAAAACCGTGATCGGCCCGCGCAGCGTATTGGTGAATACGTGAGCCAGGGGCGATGGCGGTTTGACGCAGCACGCGCGACACGTTCGGCTCCACACCAGA
>CAYSXM010000865.1:0-2299 GCA_964434905.1 uncultured Pirellulales bacterium
ATCAAGGCATGGTGCTTCATGCCGATCTCGAAGTTCTTGACGTCGTTGCCTACTTCACGCTGGTTGATCAGTGATTTCTCATCGGTAAATACAAATTCAATCGGGTCTTCCAGCGTCAGTATGTGCTTGCGGTAATTCCGATTGATCCAATTCAGCATCGAAGCAATCGTCGTGCTCTTCCCCGAACCGGTCACCCCGGCCAACAGCACCATGCCTTGATCCCATTTGCACAACTCTTCCATCCCCGGCGGCAGGTACAAGCCCTCGAAGTCTGGAATCCAATTGTTCACTTTCCGCGCAACCAACCCCAGGTGCCCCAATTGCTGCAACAGGTTCACGCGAAACCGCCACACCGTGCCATCCACATCGACCGTGTGGGCAAAGTCGGCACCGCCCGTCTCGTCAAAAATGCGGCGGTTGCGCTCGTCCATCAGTGGGAATAAGAGCGACACCATCTCCTCGTCGAGAATCGGGTCGCGATTCAGCGGCCGCAGCGTGCCGTTGACACGCACGACCGGCGCACGGCCCACCTTGAGGTGCAGGTCGCTACCCTTCAGTCGCACCAAGCTGCGAAACAACTTGTCGACTTCCAGTTCTTGCTTCTTGCGCAAGAACTTCTCAGCAGATTTGTCTATTGTGCTCGCCATGCCGCCTTGCTTTTCTCGAAGGTTCCGCGCAAGTCACGCCGCGCCACGCACCGCTATTCCCCGCGCGCGCATCACCTGCTTGGCTTGGGAAATGGTGTATTCCCCGTAATGGAAAATGCTCGCTGCCAAGGCCGCGTCGGCCCGTCCCGTGAGAATCGCCTCGGCCAGATGTTCCGGACACCCCGCGCCGCCGCTGGCCACCACCGGCACACCCACCGCGTCGCTCACCGCCGCCGTCATTTCCAAATCGTATCCGTTCTTCGTGCCATCCGCGTCCATCGACGTCAACACGATCTCGCCCGCTCCCAGCCGTTCGACCTCGCGCGCCCAGGCAACTGCTTCCAGCCCCGTTGGAACTCGCCCACCGTTGATATGTACTTCCCACACCGTGTGGCCGTCGTGCACCACGCGCTGCGGGTCGATATTCACCACAATGCACTGACTGCCAAACCGCCGGGCCGCTTGCCGCACGAAATCCGGGTTTCTCGGCGCAGCGGAATTGATGGATACCTTATCGCAGCCGGCCAACAGCAACTCGCGAATATCGTCGAGTGTTTGTATGCCCCCACCCACCGTCAACGGCATGAACACGACCTCGGCCGTCCGCCGCACGACGTCGAGCATGATCGCCCGACCCTCGTGGCTCGCCGTTATGTCCAAAAAAACGAGCTCGTCGGCTCCTTCTTGCTCGTACCGAGCTGCCACCTCGACCGGGTCGCCCGCGTCGCGCAAATTTAAAAAATTCGTCCCCTTCACCACGCGCCCGCGGTGCACGTCGAGGCAAGGAATGACGCGCTTAGCCAACATCTGTTTCGCGCCACATCTTCCAGAAGTAATCACCTTGGTTGGGAAACACACGTCCCAACCCCGCTTGCTCGCAACAACCCCGCCAGCCAGCACAAACCCCTCCAGGCTGGACTAGCAACTGCCAGCAGGACCGTAAACCGCTGCTAGGTGGTGCGGCCCCGGCCACCGCGACCGTAACGCAGCGGCCGACGCTGAGCAAACCCCCACTCTAAGCCGGCCCAATGCCAGGGTCAACGGCCGGCCAATGCCCCGCGGCGCAACGCAAACCCTGAAGGGCAAATGCCTTTCGCCGACAATACAATTCGCTTGGGGCTCCCGCAGGCCGCCTCGGAAACCATCGCCAGCCCAGCCACCCCGGCCACCCAGGACGGGGGAGCCAGTTCCTCGGCGGGGTGCGGTTGGGAAGTTTCGGCGAATTTTGACGGCTAGCAGGTCGATAACACGGTCGCGGCTAGCAATAGCCCAGCCGCAAGCCGAACCACCTCGGCGAATCGTTAATGTCGGAAAAACTTGACATCACCCAACTCTCGGCGAGAATGAGGCCGCTCGGAAACCCGCTCAGGTGGGCCATGGCCGGGCCAAGCTTGCCCGTCTTCGTCCGCAAAATTCCTCACTCCACAGGAAGCATAGGTGACGAGAATGTCGAAACGAGTATTTGCCATACTGGCAGCAATGGCCTTGGCGATCCCAGTGTCGTACGAACTGGCCAACGCGAACGATGAAGCCGAGTTCCACGCCACTTGCCCCATGTCGGGCGGACCGGCCAAGAAAGACAAATCGGTAGATTATCGCGGCAAGAAGGTTTACTTCTGTTGCGGCAACTGCCCCGCCGGTTTCGAAGCCGA
>CAYSXM010000866.1:0-2299 GCA_964434905.1 uncultured Pirellulales bacterium
CCAAGGCTTCTCCGACAAACATCGACATGGCAAATATCTCCCTCGTGGAACGCGCCGCGATGCAGCGCCTGGAATTTGGCTCTGGTGGTTACTCTAGCGCCACGGCAAGCAAAAAGTGCATGCCGCCGCGCGCGATCCAAACACTACCACAGAGAACTGCAAATGCAAGACATGCAAGCCTTTAGACGGGCACCCCCCGGGCTCGCCGCGCGGTCGGTCTGCGGGCTGGCCCCTTGCCGGATGGGGTCTGCCCGGTATGGTGGGGGGCGACGTTTCGTCCGGCCCTCGACGGGTCGCCTACCCCCGAAATGCCCTCGCTTCTGACCGTGCCAGCGCCCACTGGGTGCGCAGGCCCGGCCCAGGCGGGCGGCCCGCACGTTTTCCGCTCGTGGTTCCCCCGCGGCCTAGCAGGTCGCGGCGAACCGGATTGTCTGCTCGATTCTTGCCAGGAGGTGCACGCATGCTTCTCGAAACCGCAATCATGGCCTTTGTGCTGACGTCGATTCCGCAAACCAAGATGGAACCCCTGCCGCCGCAGTTGCAGTTGCACACTGTCGAACGCAATATCGTTCTGCGCACCAACCGGGAACGCCGCCGGCATGGGTTGCGGCCGCTGTTGGTCGACGAGCGACTCGTCCGCTCGGCGCGGCGGCACTCGATCTGGATGTCGAGCACCGGCAATTTTCGCCATACCTCGGATCCCGTGGCCGAAAACATCGCCATGGGTCAGGCCAATAGCACGGGCGCGCTCAACGCGTGGATGAATTCGTCGGGCCATCGGGCGAACATACTCAACAGTGGATACCGCCGCATTGGCGTGGCTGCCTATCGCAGCCGGTCGGGCAGCATCTATTGGGTGCAACAGTTCCTGCGCTAGCGCACGGGGCATTGCCGCTGCGCTAGGCCGGCCATCACCCCCAGGCACTGCGAATCCAGCCCGGCCCTGGCACGCTGCTGCCCGGAGGGGCAAGTGACGTGAATTCCGTCGATACGGGCGTTGGGTGCGAGACCTTGCTGGTGCTGGGGGCCAGCGCGCGCGCCGCGGCATGTTCCGCAGTGCGGGCCGGGTTGCGCGTGGTAGCGGCCGACCTGTTTGCCGATGCCGACCTGCTGGCCCGGTGCCCCGCGACTGCCGTGAGCGATTATCCCCAGGGGTTTCTGGCGATGGTCGGCCAGGCACCTGCCGGGCCCTGGATGTATACCGGCGCGCTGGAGAACTCGCCGGAACTGGTCGCTACTTTGGCAGCGCGACGGTTGCTGTGGGGCACGAGCGCCCCCGCGCTGCGCGCGCTGCGCGAACCGTGGGAAGTGGTGGAACGTTTGCGCATCGCGGGGCTGCCGTGGCTGCCGGTGGCCAGCGACCCCGGCATGCTGCCTGGCGACGGATCGTGGCTGATCAAGCCGCGCTGCTCGGCCGGCGGAACAGGTGTGTTGGCCTGGCGGGGCGCGTGGCCTGCGCCGGCAGTGAACCCCGGCGCGTGGTATTTTCAACGTCGCCAGGCGGGTTGGCCGGCGGCGGCGGTTTACTGCGCTGGACCGTGCGGAGTGCGCTTGTGGGGCCTCACCCGGCAACTTGTCGGCACGCCCTGGTTGGGCGCGACCGGCTTCCGCTACGCCGGGTCGATCGGTCCGCTGCCGCTGTCCGGCGCGTTGGCCAAACAGCTCGAGGCCCTGGGGCCGGCGCTGGCCTGCGACGGGCTTTTAGGTTTATTTGGCGTCGATGGTGTGGTGTCGGACGAAACATTTTGGCCGGTCGAGATCAACCCCAGGTACACCGCGTCGATGGAAATTCTGGAGCGCGCCACGGGCGTTTCGGCGGTGGGCTGGCATCGCGACGCGTGCCTAAGAAGTACTTGGGACAACGAGCCGCGTTCGCGCCAACTCTTGCAGGCGGGCACGCACGGCACGCACGGCAAGGCGATCCTGTTTGCCCGGCGGTCGATGGTCATATCACCGGCGCTGGCCGCAAGCTGGCTCGACGAGGCGCTGGGAAACGAGCCTGCCACGCTGGCCGATGTGCCCGTGGCCGGCAGCGTGCTGCGTGCGGGCTGGCCAATTCTGACTTGCCTGGCCTGTGGTGATAGCGTGGCCGAAGTGGAACACACGCTGGCCGCGCGGGCGCGCCGCGTGGAACAAGCGGTGGACCAGCTCGCAACGGTCGAAACATGACCCAGCACGGCTGCCAAACCGCGGCGGGCTTCGCGCCCCACGGCGAAAGTCCCACAGCGGCAATAGTGGCGAGTGTTGCCGCGCGAAGCAGGTGCTACCTGGCTGTGCATTGAAGAACTCGACAGGCTGC
>CAYSXM010000867.1:0-2294 GCA_964434905.1 uncultured Pirellulales bacterium
TTGTTGGCGCCCAACCACTTACGTGTTGGGCGGTCGTGCTTTGTCACCCCAATTTCTTGTTGCGACAAAGCACTAGTGCGGCAAATACAGCGGCACCCAGCACCGTCGACAGCGATGCGCGCCTCATGGCGGGTAAAATTCACAACGGGAACAGGCCATGACAGACGATGCACGTGCGGCGCTGGTGGCCGATGTTGAACGCTTTTGCGAAGAGCTACGGCCGCTGGAAGAGCTGTGCTATGTCGAGCGGCGATTCAACCCCGACACCTTGCGACTGGCCCACAAGCACGGCCTGTTAGGCATGCCCCTTCCGACAGCGCTGGGCGGTCGTGGGGCCGATGCGGTGACCTATGCTCGGGCGTTGGCCCGCATCGGGCGCGAGGGAACCGGTGTACGAACATTTTTCTCGGGGCACACCTCGATTGGTCAGTATCCGATCCTGCGGTACGGCAATGCCGAGCAGCACCAGCGCTATCTGCCGGCCAGTGCTCATGCTGACAAAGTGCTGGCTTTCGGCTTGACCGAGCCCGACGCCGGTTCCAACCCGCTGGAAATGACCACCACCTATGTGCGCCGGGGCGAGCAGTTCTTGTTGTCGGGCGTGAAGTACCTGATTTCCAACGGCAGCATTGCCGACGCGGTGGTTTGTTTTGCGTATCCGGCCGAGGCCACCGGTGCCGCTCGCCGCATGAGCGCATTCATTGTCGATTCGGTGGGCGAGACCTTTGAGCGGGAAGAACTGCCCTCGAAAATGGGCATGCACACGGCGAACACGGGCATGTTCGAGATGCGCAGCCACCCGGTGCCGGTGGCCAATTTGTTGGGGGGCGAAGGGAACGGTTTTCGCGTGGCGATGGGGACCTTGGTGTCGGGCCGGCTGAGTGTCGCGGCGGGGTGCTTGGGCGTCATTGAAGATTGCCTGGCCGAATGCATCAGCTATTGCCAGACGCGCCGCCAGCACGGCAAGGAAATCGGCAAACATCAGTTGGTGCAGGCCCATCTGGCAGAAATCGAAATCGCGCGCGCCACGAGCGAGGCGCTGGTGTTGCGTGCCGCGCAGGCCAAAAGCGCCAGCGACGCGGCACCTGCAGACGAGGCGCTGGCCGCGCAGGCCGATTTTTGTGTGGCCGAGGCGAAATACGTGGCCTCGAACGCCGCTTGGGACGCGGCCGATCGGGCGGTGCAAATCTGGGGTGGGCGCGGCTGGTCGGAGCTATATCGCGTGGGCCGCCATCTGCAAGACGTGCGCGTGTGCCGTATCTATGAAGGCACTGACGAAATCATGAAGCTCAAGATCGCCACCGCGCTGTTGGGCAAGGAGTATGCGGCATTTGGGTAGCGGAGGCGCTGAGTTAACCAGTCGTTGAACTCGCATGATTCATGAGCCTGCTGCTGTGGAGCCGAACGTGTCACGACGAAGTTCATGAATCATCCGAGTCGAATTAACCTACCCCGGCAATTTCCAACGACCTGTGGAACGATTCTTGCAATTCCTGAAGGAAGCGACCAACACCATGAGCCAGTGGATTCGCGACTTGTTGGGGCCCAGGGCGCCCGAACTACTTGACCATCGCTCGCAAACCATCGCCCGCGACGTATTGCACCTGCCCGGCCCCGACAACGTAGTCCGGTTGTATGGCGACAGCAATCGCCAGCCGCGCGTGCTGGTGAACCTCGAACGGCTGTTTTCCACGGGGCGGCTGCAGGGCACGGGCTATCTGTCGATACTGCCCGTGGATCAGGGCATCGAACATTCAGCCGGAGCGAGCTTCTCGCCGAACCCCGCGTATTTCGATCCGGCGAACATCGTGCGGCTGGCGATCGAGGGGGGCTGCAACGCGGTGGCGTCGACCTTCGGGGTGCTGGGCTCGGTGGCGCGGCGCTTCGCGCACAAGATTCCATTCATCGTAAAAATCAACCACAACGAGCTGCTGACCTATCCCAGCAAGTTCGACCAGATTCTGTTTGGCCAGGTGGAACAAGCACACGACATGGGCGCCGCGGCGGTGGGCGCCACCATCTATTTCGGCTCGGCCGAGTCGGGCCGGCAAATTGTCGAAGTGGCCACCGCATTTGCGCGAGCGCACGAATTGGGGCTGGCCACGATCTTGTGGTGCTATCTGCGCAACAACGCCTTCAAGTCGGATCGCGAATATCACGTGGCCGCCGACCTGACAGGCCAGGCCAATCACCTGGGGGTGACGATCGAGGCCGATATCATCAAGCAGAAGTTGCCGGAAACCAACGGTGGCTACACCGCGTTGAAGTTCGGCAAGACCTCGCCGCTGGTGTAC
>CAYSXM010000868.1:0-2292 GCA_964434905.1 uncultured Pirellulales bacterium
TGCGCTAGCGGCGCGCGGCTTGGCGCGGCGCCTGGCGACGGCGGCGCCGTAGCATGGCCGTGCTGCATGGAGCGCGGCACGCCGGCAGATTCACACGATTCGCCTTGACGCGAGTCGAAGAATCGTGCTTCAATGCGCGCCGCTGACGGTTGAGGGCGGCATTCAAGTCGCCCGATGCGCCAGCGGCACGGCTTGCCCGCGTGGGCGCCGGGCAGGGGCACGCGGCGTTGCGCGAGCCCAGGGACCGCAGGCTTTTTTCGTCGGGGCACCCCGGAAAAGGCGCCGAATTGCACGTTGGGTGCTCGAACACGAGGAGCCAGGGATATGGCTGCAGCTAAGAAGACCACGAAGAAGTCGACTGCCAAGGCCGCGCCGCGCTCGACCAAGAAGAGCCCGGCCAAGAAGGCCACCCGCTCGACCAAGAGCAAGGCGACCAAGTAGGTCATCGACCGCCAGGGTGAGGGACCGCCGGTGAGCGGGCCCGGCCTGGCGAACGCTACCACAACGAGACAGGCCGGCACGCCATCGCGCGGCGCCGGCCTATTTTTTGCGCCAGGCGGCGCGGGCGATCTTCGTCAGCTCGATAATCGTGGCGGGGGCCACGGCCAACAGCAGCAGCCAGGGCCAGAACCGGCCCACGGCCGCTGAGACGCCAAACACCCGCTGCGCAGGCGGCCAGCACAGCGCCATTGCTTCCAGAGCCGCCGACGACCCCACTGCCAGCACTAGCGGGCCATTGGTGGTCAAACGCAATTCCGGCAGGGTATAGCGCGGGCTGCGGCAGACAAAGGCATAACTCAGTTGGGCACCTGCCGTCACGGCGAACGCGGCGCTTTGCGCGGCCGCCAGGTCGGCAGGCAGTGCCCGGCGCACCAGGGCAAAGGCAGCGATGGCCGCGGCCGCCAGCAATCCGCCATGCAGCAACATCTGGGCGCCACGATGGCGCGAAATCACCGGCGCGCGCGGATTCCGTGGAGGCCGGCGCATGACATCGCGCTCGGGGGGTTCCATGCCCAAGGCCAACGCTGGCAGCCCATCGGTAACCAGGTTGATCCACAGCAATTGGATGGGGCGTAGGGGCGCGGGCCAACCGGCCAAAGCAGCGCACAGCATTAACAGCACTTCGCTGGCGTTGCACGATAGCAGGTAGTGAACGAACTTCTGGATGTTGGCGAAAATGCCACGCCCCTCTTCGACGGCCGCAACGATCGACGCGAAGTTGTCGTCGGTTAATACCATGTCCGAGGCTTGGCGGGTGACGTCGGTACCGTTGCGCCCCATCGCCACGCCGACATCGGCGGCGCGTACGGCAGGCGCGTCGTTGACGCCGTCGCCGGTCATCGCCACGATCTGACCTTGGCGACGCCAGGCGTCGACAATGCGTAGTTTGTGTTCGGCGGTGACTCGTGCGTAGACGGGAATCCGCGCGACCTGTGCGTCGAGTTCGGCGCTGGACCAACGATCGAGTTCCAGTCCAGACACCGCGGAATCTTGGGGGCCTGCCAGTCCCAGCCGCCGGGCAATTGCCAACGCGGTTTGCGGGTGGTCGCCCGTGATCATAACCGGGCGAATGCCGGCGTTCTGGCATTGCTCGACGGCGCGCCGGGCTTCGTCCCGCGGTGGGTCGAGCAGGCCCACGAGCCCTGCCCAAACCAGCCCTTGCTCGCGGCAGGTATCGGGCTCGGCAGGTTCCAGGGGGCGATACGCCAGGGCCAGCACACGCAAGGCCTGGGCGGCAAGTTGCGCATCGCGTTCGAGCCAGTGGCGGCGCCGATCGTCGTCGAAAGGTACGATCCGACCCTCGTACAGTTCGCGATCGCACCAGGCTAGCACCACCTCGACCGCTCCCTTGGTGTATTGACAGCGCGCCCCCGGCGGCGTGCGCACCACGACCGACATGGCCTTGCGAGTGGAATCGAAAGGAACTTCGTCGACGACCGCCGGGAACGGTGCATTGGCCGACATGCCAGACTTGCGTGCCAGCACCAAGAGCGCGCCTTCGGTCGGGTCGCCGAGCACGCGCCAATTTCCCGAGGCGGTGTGCTCTAGCTGGGCGTGATGGCACCAGGCGGCCGCTTCCAGCAGTGGATCCAAACCGGCTGGTGCGCCGGGCAGGTCGGTCGCGCCGGGGCCAGGTTCGTCGAAGGCCTCCGCACGCGTGGGGTCGACCGCTTGCCAATGCCCGACGGGTTCGTAACCGGCGCCAGTGATTCTCCAGGCCTGCTGGCCGCTAACCACCATCCGCGCGGTCATTTCATTCTTGGTGAGGGTACCGGTCTTGTCGGAGCAGAT
>CAYSXM010000869.1:0-2288 GCA_964434905.1 uncultured Pirellulales bacterium
GGTCGTCGGGCGGTTGGGGTTCGTCAGGCGGTTCGCACGGCGGGTCGTCGGGCGGTTGGGGTTCGTCAGGCGGTTCGCACGGCGGGTCGTCGGGCGGCTGGGGCTCCTCAGGTGGCTCGAACGGTGGTTCCGAGGGCGGTACGGTGATCGAAGGCGATATGCCGGTTGATCAGCCGATGCCCGAGGGTGCGGTGCCAGCGCAAGACGGCGCGACCAGCGTGGCGCCTGGCGGCGACAGCGTGGCGTTGTCGGTCGCGGTACCGGCGGCTGCTCGCGTATTCGTCAATGGTCACGAAACCAAGAGCACCGGCACCTTGCGACGCTTTGTGTCTCGAGGGCTGCAGCCTGGCTTCAACTATGCCTATGAAGTGCGCGTCGAAATCGAGCGCGATGGTCAGAACCTGACCGAGACCAAGTTGGTCAATTTGGAAAGCGGTCAGGGGGCCGACCTCGAATTCGCGTTCGACGGCAATAATGGCTCCGAAAATGTCGCCAGCACCCCGGAAGTTAACCGGACGACCTTGCGGCTGCATGTGCCGGCCAATGCCAAGGTCTTCTTGGCGGGTCGTGCCACGGTTTCGACGGGCGAAGTCCGAGAGTTCAATACCAACCGGCTGCCCACCGGACAGGCTTGGACCGAATATCCGGTTCGCGTGGAACTGGAGCAAGACGGTCAAGTGTTGGCCCGGGAGCAAATGGTGACATTGGCTGCCGGTGAAACGCGAGAGTTGACGATCGGCTTCGACGACGCCTCCGTGGCGCAGGTCAGCCGCTAGTCGTTGGCCAGGGCCTGGTTGGTTGCGGCCAGTTCGCAGACAAACCAGCTCCTGGCATGAGAGAATCGTCATAACCCTTGCGCGGGGCACATCCCGCGCAAGGGTTTCTTTTTTCCAGCAGCGCGGTCAACCACGCCCGAAATGTTTGCCCAACTGGCAGGCTCCGGTCGATACGAACTGCGTGAACGCTGCATTGCCCAAGTCCGTGGCCGATTCCCAACCGTCGCTGGGCTGGAGTTCTGGGGCGCGCCGCATCGCCACGCTCTGGCTGCTGGTGCACCTCGCGGCGGTGTGTGTGCCCCCCTTGTCGGTCGAGCCTGCTTCGCAGTTGGCAAGTCTGGCCTTTCGGAGCCTGCAACCGTACATCGATGCGATGTATCTCGACCACGGCTATCGCTTTTTTGCTCCCGAACCCGGGCCCAGCCACCTGGTGGCGTACGAACTCGAACTGCCCGACGGGACCCGCCAGGCCGGAGAATTTCCAAGGCTGTCGGAGCACCGACCGCGATTGTTCTATCACCGGCATTTCATGTTGTCTGAAATGGTGAACTCGCTGGCCGACTTCCGCCCCGCGGCTGCCGATGCCTATGCCCGGTCGTACGCACGTCATTTGCTTGAACGGCACCAAGCGGCTCGCGTTCGCCTAACTCTCCGACGCCATCTGTTCCCCACGCCCGACCAGGTGCTCTCAGGCATGCGGCTGGACGACCCCAGCTTGTACCGCGAGCGGCCACTCGGCGAGTTCAGCCGAGCGCAAGGTTGGCAGGCCGCGCCGGCTCCGGCTGAAACCTTGCCCGCCGGCCCCGGTCCTGCCGCAGGTGGTGGGGTGACCCGCTAACGCGGTCGCGTGGCCAGGGGTGGTTCACGGCGACAGGAAAATCTCATGCAACTAGTCACCGCCTATATTCGCGAACTCGCTCGCGCGGTGAGCCAGGGCTGGAATCGGTTCTGGTTCATCCCGGCCGATCCCGCCACCCTCGGCCTGATAAGGCTGCTCGGCGGCGGCATGCTGCTCTATACGCACTTGACTTGGACTATCGGTCTGGAAGATTTTTTTGGTCCCCAGGCCTGGGTCCAGGCCGATGCGGCGCTCTCGATCCAGCGCGGAGGCTACACCTGGAGCTATTTCTGGTGGATCACTTCGCCGACGGCCCTCTACACGGTTCATGCGCTGGCGCTCGTGGCGTTTTTGGGGTTCTTCCTGGGTTTGTTTACACGTCTGACGAGCGTCGTCGCGTGCGTAGCCACTTTGTCTTATGTGCATCGAACGCCGGGCGCGTTGTTCGGGCTCGATCAGATCAACGCCATGCTCGTCATGTACTTGGCCGTGGGGCCCTCTGGCGACGCCTATTCACTCGACCGTCTGTGGCGTTCGTCGCGACGTTTACCAGAAAAGGCCATTCCGAGTGTTAGCGCGAACATCGCCACGCGCCTGATCCAGGTGCATATGTGCGTGATCTACCTATTTGCCGGTCTGTCGAAACTGGCGGGGCCCAACTGGTGGGCCGGTAC
>CAYSXM010000870.1:0-2284 GCA_964434905.1 uncultured Pirellulales bacterium
CGGCCATCTCGAACCAGCCGAACATCATCTCCTCGAATGTCTGTTCGCCCCAGCGCACTTCGTCGGTGGGGTCCGGGTTGTTCAAGTTGCCGTCGGAATTGTCGAAATGTGCCACACACTGCATCACGGTTCCCTTGGGCAATCGCTTGGGCTCGCGGAACACATACGTCGATTGCCAGGCGAAGTCGTATTGCGGCACCCACAGAATGGTTTCCTGCTTTCCGTCGGGATAGGTCAGGTCGTAGCGGAAGTCTTTGCCGCGCACGTGCATGTGGGGCGAGACCGACCACAAAATCGAATCTTCGCGAAACGTGAAATCCGACTTGACTTCATAGCTCGGCTCGCCGGCCGGAATACGGAACGAGAAATTGCCCGCATTTTTCACCGCCAGTTCACGCTGCACCTTGGCCGGATCAGCAAACACGATGCCCAAGTAGCTGCGATCTTGCTGCTGGACGCCGTTGGGCGTGTAGTGCAACTCAAACACCAGCTTATAGCCCTTGGGAATCAGCCGGGCGTAACCGTCGGGCAGCACCTGGGGGCGCAGTCCGGGCGCGAAGGCAGCCAGCCAATCGGTGCGCAGCCGCGCCGCCTGTCCTTGGCGAGGCCCCGTGGGGGGCATGATATACATCACAATGTGGTGGACCACGGCCGGGTTGCCTGGTACCGGCTCGATGGCCTTGATCCAGCGATCTTCGTTCCAGCCGGTTTCGACAACAAAGCGTTCGTAGGGGACCACCCCCTCGGCCGGCACCGTGTAGGGCTGGTCGCTCATATACAGCACCTGGTCGGGCTCCGGAATCATCCAACCCGAGGCGAACTTCGCGGCGGGCGGCAGTTTGGCGCGATCGCCCTCTGGCGCGCCGGCATCGACCCAAGCGTTGATCAGTTGCTTGTCGTTTTCGCTCAATCGCGCGTCGTTGACAAAATCGCCATATTGCGGATCAGCGTGCCAAGGGGGCATCCGCTGGTCTTCCACCACCTCTCGAATCATCTCGGCCCAGCCCGAGGCTTCTTGGTAGCTAGTCAAGGTAAACGGGCCAATTTGCCCCGGACGGTGGCAGGTGACGCAATGGCGATTGAAGATCGGGGCGATGTGCTCGGAATAGGTCACCGTGGCCTGGGGATCGGCCTGGCGAACACGCCCGATCTTGCATCCGGCCAGCGCGGTGCTAGGCACGCTTACTTCGCGGTGCGCTAGCAGGGCATCGATCGCCTCGACCAGATCGTGGCGACGCGGCGACTTCAATTGGTAGCCCACGCGCGAATCTTGAAAGCCATATTGGTCGTCGACTCGACCGTAGTACCGCACATGGCGCTGATTATCGAGGACGTATACCTCGGGCGTGCGTTCCGCTCCGAGTGCGTCGGCCACGCGATTGCCCAAATCCTTGAGCAGGGGAAACTCCAGGCCGTGCAGCCGCGCATAGGCGGCGATCTCGGTCGGCGCGTCTTGTTGGTTGCTGCAAATTCCCCAGAAGGCCACGCCTTGCGATTTGTACTTCGTGGCCAACTGCGCCAGTCGCGGAGCGTAGAGCTTGGCCAGGGGACACTCGGTGCCCAAGAACGCCAGCACCACCACCTGGTTGTCGGCCAGTTCGGCCAGGCTGTGCGGTTGGCCCTGGTGATCGTTCAAAGTGAAGTCGGCAACTTGGCGACCTAATGGCGACGCTTCAACGGCCAACAGCGGTTGGCAGGCGACCAGGGAAACAACTTGGAGGGTAACCCAAACGGTAGCCCCGAGATGAATTCGTCGGCGCATGGAAACCTTTCCCATTGGCTGAAGCGAAGGAGAACCCTGATTCGGATTGCGGAGAAAAAAACTGCGATCCAGGCCAGGGTTGACGACTTCCGTGGAGCATGCCACGGCAGTCGCTGCGCCCCAGCCGACGATCGGCCAGGAAACCAGATTCTCGCGCCGCAAACGCGAACTGTCAAGAAATACTGGCGAAACCACGCCGAGGTCCTGCCGGCCCGCAGGGGTGCGCTGTCCAACGCGTCACGTCCGCCGCGAAGCGCAGCCTGTGTTGCCGCGGATCACTTGTTCTTAGCATCCGGCGATTCGGATTCGGGTTCAGGGCGGACGCGCGGCGTTAGCTGTCCGATAAATTCTGAAAAGGGCTGCTAGCCACGGCTGCGGGGGAGTTGCGCGGTGGGGCCAGGTGCCGGGCCAGGGGGCGCGTTCCAGGGGGCGCGCGGATCGGCCAGGTCGACGTCGGGTGCGTCGTCGAACCGTGGCTTAGACCACAGGTCCGCGCCGTCGGGGGGGACCTGATTGATCTGA
>CAYSXM010000871.1:0-2281 GCA_964434905.1 uncultured Pirellulales bacterium
GGCGCGACGCCGCGCGATTGAAACGTGTTGACCTCGACCCCAACACGCTGCCGCGTCCGCCGCTCAGGCTGCCGCCGCCGATGACCACCGCGGCGATCATTTCTAACTCGGCCCCTTGCCCGCTGGTGGGGCTCCCCTGTTTGTTTAGGTCGTTGAAGTCGAACAGCCCCGCCAGTCCCATGAATACCCCCGCCAAGGCATACACGGCCACCTTGATGCCGGGCACATGCACACCGCAGAGCCGCGCGGTCGCCTCGTTCGAGCCGACCGCTACCACATACCTTCCAAACACCGTATAGCGCAGCACCAGGGCCAAAGAGAGCCCCAGAGCCAACACCATCCACACGCCGGTACAGACCAGTTGCCAGCTATCGGCCGCTGGCGGATCGAGCAGTGTGGCCAGCCAGTCGGGGGCGGGCGCTTGAATTTTCTTCTGGTCGCTGACCCGCTCTGCCAAGCCGCGAAATGCCAGCATGGTGCCCAGCGTTACGATAAACGGAACCAGCCGCAGGCCGGTGATTAGCAGCCCGTTGATGGCCCCCGCGCCCAGCCCGGCCAACAACACCAACCCCACCGCGGCGGCCGGGGGGCAGCCACCGCGGAGTGCTAGCGCCAGCGTGACCGAAGCCAGCGCCAGAATCGATCCAGCCGAAAGGTCGATTCCACCGGCGATGATGACCACCGTCATTCCCAACGAGCCCATCCCCACGATCGCGGTCTGCTTGGCGATCAGCGTGGTGCGAAAGCGCGACAAGAAGGGCACGTCGGGCTGCACCACCATCTGGTAGCCCACAAAAATGCCCACGACCAGTGCCAGCCCCACAAAGGGACCGAGCACGCGCCACAGGGCCCAAGCCCCGCTGTGCCACTTGCCTCGTGGCCGGTCGGGCGTTTCGCTCATGCGGCCAGATCTCCACCGGTGGCGCAGTGCATGATCTGGTCGGCGGTCCACCAGGCGGCGGGTCGCACGGCGCGCAACCGGCCACGGCACATCACCCCGATCGTGTCGCAGGTATTTAGTAGCTCGGGCAGATAGCTGCTCACCAAGAGCACAGCGCGGCCTTGGGCCGCTTGCTGGCCGATCAAGCGATAGATGTCGGCCTTGGCCGCGATGTCGATGCCGCGGGTGGGCTCGTCCAGCAACAGCACGTCGGCCGCCTGGTGCAAGAGCCGCGCCAGGGCCACTTTCTGTTGGTTTCCACCCGAAAGCTGCCCCACGGTTTGCTCGGGCCCGGTGGCCTTGCAGCGTACGCGCTCTAGCCACTGGGTTACCGCCTGTCGCCGGGTGGTCAAGCGCAACCAACCCCAGCGAGCATAGGGGCCGAGCCGGCTCAACGTGGCGTTGTCGGCGACCGACATGCTCAAAGCCAAACCTTCGCTCTGCCGGTTTTCGCTCAGCAGCCCCAGACCCGCGCGGATGCTGGCTCGGGGTGCGTGGCGCGCCAGGGGGAATCCGGCCACGCGCACCTGTCCGCCGTGTACGGGGTCGAGGCCGAACACGGCCCGGGCCAATTCACTGCGCCCCGCGCCGACCAAACCCGCCAGCCCGAATACCTCGCCGCGCCGCAGCCGAAGGCTCACCTTGTCGGCCAGGTACGCGCCGGCTAGCGAGTCGATTTCCAACAGCGGGTCGCCCAGCGTGTGGGCTACCTGGGGAAACAAGTCGTCGAGCGGGCGGCCCACCATCGCCTCGACGATGCGATCGATGGTCGTCTCCGACCAGCGCCCGGCGGCAACAGTCTGGCCATCGCGCAGCACGGTATAGGTATCGGCCACGCGTTGGACTTCTTCGAGAAAGTGGCTGATATAAACCACGCCCAACCCCGCGGCGCGCAGCTCGCCAATCACCTGAAACAGCCGCGTGGCATCTTCCTCGGTCAGCGAACTGGTTGGTTCATCGAACACCAAGACCCGCGCTTGCTGCACCAGCGCCCTGGCGATTTCGACAATCTGTCGCTGGGCCAGCGACAACTGTCCGACCGGTGCGTCGAGCCGCAAGTGGCCATGGCCCAGCCGGGCGAGCGCCGCGCGGGCCAACCGACGCTGCTCGCCCTGGCGAATCCACCCCGCCCAAGCATGCTCTTGCCCCAACAGCACGTTGGCCTCGACCGACAAATGCGGCTCCAGGGTCAGCTCTTGGTGAATCATGGCCACGCCGGCACGCCGCGCGGCCGCGGGGCTGGCGGGTCGAAACGGTTGCCCCGCCACCGCCAGTTCGCCAGCGTCGGGGGCATGAATGCCAGCCAGGATCTTCATCAGCGTCGACTTGCCGGCGCCGTTT
>CAYSXM010000872.1:0-2275 GCA_964434905.1 uncultured Pirellulales bacterium
CGCTCGAGCCACACCTGGTTCGTGCTGAAATACCTGTTGGGTTTCCCCAAGGTGAAGAACTACGACGGTTCCTGGACCGAGTGGGGCAACCTGGTGGGCGTGCCGATCGAAAAGAGCGTGTAGCTCCAGACCATACCGGAGACTTCTGTCGCGGCAGCGAACGTATCGCGTCGGCTGCGTCAAGCCGCCATCGCCCCTGGCTTGCGTATTCACCAATGGGCTCCAGAGCGCTGGCAAAGGCCAGTGGCACCTGATCGCGGATTTCCTGGCAGCCACGACGCCTGCGATTCCTCGCGACCATGTTCGTGAATTCACCGCGGGTGCGCTGCCCAGCGCCGCGACCCGCCACGGAGCATCCGCCTTGGAAGCCGCCGCCAAACTGGCCGAAATCGTCGCCGAGTTCGCCGAGCTCGACCCGCGCGAACGGCTAGAGATGTTGCTGGATTATGCCGAGGGCTTGGCCCCCTTGCCCGAGCGGTTTCATGCGGCGCGCGACGCGGGACAGCACCGCGTGCACGAGTGCCAAACGCCCGTGTTCTTATGGGTCGAAGTGCATCAGGGCCGGGTGCGGTTGTTTGCGCACGTCGCGCCCGAGGCACCGACCGTCAAGGGTTTCGTGGGCGTGCTGGCCACGGCCTATGAGGGAGAAACCCCCGGCGCCGTGCTCGACACGCCGGGTGACCTGGTGGCACGCCTCGGTTTGGTCGAGGCGTTGGGCATGCAGCGCATGCGTGGTCTGAGCGCGATCCTCGAACGCGTGCGACGCGGCGTGCGAGAGGCCGCCGCGACCGCCGGTGAAGCGGACGTCCCGCAATAGTTGCCCGATCTGGCCGCGCCAGCCGATCGGAGCGGGGCTTTTTCGACTCCCAGCGCGCTGGCCGAACTACTCGATTGTCTCGCGCTGCGGCAACTCGACAATCTCTAGGTACGGCGCGCACTGCGCCACGGTGGGCGTGACCTCGCCGCCGGGGCAAATTTCTAGTTCGAGCACCTGCCCTTGATCGGCCCGCAACACCATTTGCACCAGGTGCCGGGCGCGCAGCAAGTGCGCGCTATAGGTGGCCTTGGCATGCACGCCGCGAATGGACACCAGTGTGTACACGGTTTCCTTCGGTAGCACGCGCTCCTGGCCGCTGGGCGCCAGGTGCAGGAACTGGTTCGCCAACACCGGGCCCGACCCCAGTGCATATTTGGTGGAATGCGCCACGATCAACCGATCGTGCGTGAACCGCAGCCGGGTTCCGAGTGGCAACCTCCAGAGGGCGCGTGCCGCCATGTCGGCCGAATCGTAGTCGGCCAAGGCAGGCCAGGGGGCAATCGTTTCCAAGTGCGGAAGAATCCGCTCTTCCTCGACCGGCGGAAATTGTCCTTGCGATCGGGCCGCATCGGCCACCAGCAAGACGACCAGCATTGCCAGGGCAGCACGCATAGCGCCAACACTCCCGAAGCCAGGTGAACTGAAAAGATCGAGACGCCAGCAGGGCGGCTGCCAGGTTGCTGGGAGCCACACCGCCCGAGCAAGCGCAGGGCCTGAACAGGCCGCCGGATCGCTCGCTCTCTGATCCCAGTCTAAATAGCAAAGCTTCCAAGCGCGCCGCGATCTGGCAAGTTGGCGCGTACTTTGCCGCACCAAAGGTAATATTTACAAACCTTTGGCCGATCGAGCGTGGCTCAAATGTCTACGCGGCTACGGACCGCTAGCCTTCTTGCCCACATAGCAGAGTGGGCAGGGCACCCGGCGTTTCCAGCGCAGTGCCCGCCGGTTCGACTTGGGCATGCGCCAGAAGGCCGTCGACGCGCCGGCAAAGTTCGCAAGTGCTTTCGCCCGATCGTCCGCTAACCGCCGCCATTTCGATCCGGGGTCCTGCCGGCGATTGAACACTGGCTTCCAACACGCGCCGCAGCCGCTCGACATAGGCCCGCGCCTCGTCGGCGCCGACGTGCACCAGCACGATGGCAAATTGCGCGGGACCGTAGCGGGCCACCAGATCGGTCTCGCGAACGTGGTTGACGACGGTTTGGCCGATATCCCGCAGCATTTCGTCGACTGCGGCGGTGCCACGGCGGCTCGCTTCCAGATCCAGATCGTCCAACGAGGCTACTATCAACGCAAACGGCGTATCAAATCGCGCGAGTATCGCCTGCTGCCGATCCAACTCGTCGGCCAGTGCTTGTCGACTGAGCAAACCGGTCGCGGGATCGCGCAGCCGCTGGGTCACGGTCATCAGTTGTAGAGTTTGCTCGCGCACGCGCTAATTGGCGCGTTCCATGCGTT
>CAYSXM010000873.1:0-2265 GCA_964434905.1 uncultured Pirellulales bacterium
GCAGCCGCGACGGCTGCACCGCGAGATGTGCACGTGGCCTCGGGCGATGTTGAGTTTCTCTTGGAACAGGCCTCGTCGGCGTTGGCCTCTGTCGAACAGCCCTCACGGGCCGAGTTACCACCGGGCATTCGGCAGTTTCGCTTCGAGGCGTTTGGAGGCGTGGCTGCCTCGACCGAAGCAGCCACGTTGGATCTGATTCGCGATGTCGAACTCGACTTGCGTATCGAATTGGGTCGCACCCACATGTACTTGGAAGAGGTGCTGAAACTGCGCAAGGGGGCCGTTGTGCCGCTCGATAAGTTGGCTGGCGACCCGGTCGACATTTTTGTCAACGGTCGACTGGTGGCGCGAGGCGAGGTGTTGGTGCTCAACGATAACTTTTGCGTGCGGGTGGCCGAACTGGTAGCGGGCGATGTGGCCGCCGCCGGCTAATGGGCCGTGCCGCGGAAATGCCCGGCCGGAAGTTGGCTGCTGGTTCCCGGTATTTCTTGCAATTTCGATTTCTTTTTTCGCGCCGCTGGTTACCCAGGTGGCAATGGCAACCGCCAACTTTCCAGACTAGCCAGCGACTAAACACCGAGGGCACGGATGCCCCGCCTTGTGCGACGATTTTGGCCAGCCTGTGCCGCGTTAGGGTTAGCGCAGGCCGCGCTGTGCGCCGAGCCGGCGCGCCTGTACCCCAGCCATCCGGCGCAACCTCTGGCTCCCGCCACGGCACGCGCCCCACTGCCTGCCACCCAACAACTCCGTGGAACGGGTGAACCAGCGCAGCCGCCTAGGACGACGGCCAACCATTCAGCCAGGAGTGCATCGGCCGAGTTTTCGCCCTCACAGACGACGCTCGCGACGCACGTGCCCGCCGGAGACGCGCCGAGTGAAGTTGTGCCACGCGAAGCTGTACCCCTTGAAACGGCGCCGGGTAGTGCAACCTTTGCCGGCACCACGCCGGCCGACCCAGCCGCAGACGGCAGCACGCCTGCCGAGCGACCAGCGAGCACTCCGCTGCGGCCCCGGGGGGCGCACCGCGCCGCTTCGGCCGGCGCGCGGTCACCCGACGCGCAACACGGTCCGGCTCAGTCGCTGGTGACCATCGGTTCGAGCCTGGCGATCGTGCTGGGATTGTTCTTCTTGGGCATCTGGTTGCTGCGCCGCGGCGGCGTGTCGTCGGCGGGTCTATTGCCCACCGACGTCGTCGAGGTGTTGGGCCGCACCGTGCTCGGTGGTCGCCAGCAGTTACAACTGATTCGCGTGGGCAACAAACTGTTGCTGGTTTCGCTGACACCCGCCGGCGCCGAAACCCTGACCGAAATCACCGATCGCGACGAAGTCGATCGGTTGGCGAGCGTCTGCCGGCGAGCACACCCCGAGGGGAGTACCGCCAGCTTTCGACGTCTGTTGGACCAGTGGGGCCAGGAGACGCACGCCGATGGCTTTCTAGATCAGCCCGGTAGCTCCGTCGCCGGGTTCGAGGCGCGCCCTGCCCGCGGCACGGCGGCCACAGGGGGGCGGCATGGCTAGCCCACCTCGCGCACGGAACTTACGTGCTGCGCCCGGCAGGCCCTGGCGCCTGCTCTGCCTGTTGCTGGCCTCGCTGGCAGTGCTGGTCGCCACGCCGGTCGGGGCGCAAACATCGGCCAACGCACCGGCCACGCTCGAGGCGCCACTGGGGTTGGGGGGCGGCCCCGAAGCCTGGACCACGCCGGAACGGTTGACGTCGACCCTGCAAGTGATGCTGTTGTTGACCGTGCTCAGCCTGGCGCCCGCGGCACTGGTCATGACCACCTGTTTCGTGCGAATCATCGTGGTCTTGGGGCTGTTGCGCCAGGCGCTGGGCACGCAGCAACTGCCACCCAGCCAGGTCATCACTGCCATTGCCCTGTTCCTGACGGTGCTGATCATGTCGCCCGCCTGGAAAGAGGTTTACGACCAGGGCGTGGCCCCCTACACCCGGCGCGAGATCGGTTTGGAACAAGCCTGGCAGCAGGGGGTCGAACCACTCCGTCGATTCATGACCGCACAGATCGAACGCACGGACAACAGCGACGATGTGTGGCTATTTCTAGCCCACATGCCCGAGGTGAGCGAGCCGACCACCTATGAAGAGGTGCCACTCCAGGCCTTGGTACCGGCCTTCATTCTGAGCGAACTCAAAACGGCGTTCTTGATCGGCTTCCAGATCTATCTACCGTTCTTGATTCTCGACATGGTGATTGCCAGCGTGATGATCTCGATGGGCATGCTGATGCTTCCCCCGGTGCTCATCTC
>CAYSXM010000874.1:0-2246 GCA_964434905.1 uncultured Pirellulales bacterium
GCACTAGTTGGCGTGCACTGTGCCAGCTTATCGAGCTAGCGCGATCTGGCCGCGTCGCAAGGCTCGGTTTCGTCAAAGCCGGAATGGCAGAGTTCTTTGCCGCGCGTGGCGTGCCCGCCGCGCTCGTGCTCAACGCGATCCATCGACAAGCCTCCGCACCCGCGCCCGCGTTCCCCGGCGGCCCGCGCCTGGGCATCTGGGCGGTCAATGCCAGCAATTGGCGCAAACTGCCATTCGCCATGCTCGCGGCTGGCGGTTCGATTCCCGGCGCGCAAGTCCATCTGTCGGGGGCTGGTCCGCGAGTCGCCGAGTATTGCCGTGTGTTCGGCATCGACGCCGTGTTGTCCGACCGCAGCCTGCCCCCCGAGGCAATGCCCGACCGCTTGTCGCAAATGCACCTGAATCTCTACGTGACGTTGTCGGAATGCGCGCCGATGGTGCCACTGGAGAGCCTGGCCGTGGGTGTTCCCTGTTTGACCGGCCCCACATCGCATCTGTTTGAAGACCATGCCTGGCTGGCCAGCCGCCTGGTGGTTTCGCATCCGGATCGCCACGAAGTGATAGCGCAATTTGCGCGCCGGGCGTTGGCCGAGCGCGCTGAGATTGTGGCGGCTTACCAGGCCTATTGGCCTGGTTATGTGGATCGCAGCCGCGAGTCGGTCAGCAAGTTCCTCGACCTTTCACCGGCCGAGGGCCGGCGGTTCCACTCGCTTGACCCCGCGGCGTGGCAGGGCAACTCGGGCTGGGCGCAATGGTGGCACGCACGGGCCGAGCGCACGGTTCGCCCGCTACCGCTCGTGGCTTGAACCCGGATTATTCACGATCTTCGACGGAAGGCATTGCAGGTGCTGTGGCTGCCAGTTTCGTAGATCAGGCCGGGGCCTGACGAGATCTGCTAGGCCGCTCGTCGCATTGTTGGCGTGGCGCCGGCGGCCACCTTGGCCACCAACGGTCCGCCTTGCCTAAGCAACTGCTTTTGCGACCGGCGCCAGGTGTTGTGCGCGCGGGACAAGGCCGAGCGACGGAAGCCCCAGTCGATCGAATGTGCGATGCGCCACGCCCGGCGATAACTGGCCCGCCCCCAGCCGGGCGCCAGTTCGCCCGCCGCGCCAGCAATGCGTTGCCAGGTAGCGGGCGAGGGGGGAGATCGTTGCGGGTCGCGCAGGAACACCAATCCGCTTTCCGCGAAGAACTTTGTGCCCAGATAGTCGTCGAGCGCCAGTTGTCGCGCGCGAATCGACTCGCCAATCGCACAGCGAAAGCCCAAGGCTTCGATCCACTCGATCCAATAAGTGGCAGGCTGGCAATTCACATGGTGGTGTCCGGCCTGTCCCGGCAAGGCGTGCGTCACCACGACGGCCTTCTTGGCCTGGGAAAATGTCGCCAGAATATTCGGAACGTACTGCCTGTCGACGTGTTCCAGGAACTCGCACGACCAGATCAGATCCCACCCAGCGTCGGTTGTGAACGGCGCGGAACAAAAATCGTGCAATGCCACGTGCCCTGTGGCCACGGTTCGATCGATTGCCTGTTGGCAGCCATCGACCCCCAAGGCACGCAATCCTAGGTCGCGAAAGTACTTGGTAGACCAACCCTCGCCGCAGCCCACATCCAGCACCGAGGCAATGCCCCAGCGGTCGACCCCCCAGGCCCACATCCGCGGGTTCCACGTGCCGGGATCGCCCCCTTCGATATAGCCACCCAAGTGGCCATCGGTCACCATGTGTAGAAGCGACACGTCGACGGTCTCCCGGAGTGGACACCAAGCCCGGCGAACGACTCTTTGTGGGTCCGAGGGCATCCGTGCCGCCAGCCACCCATCGCGAGGCGTTCTACTGCACTTCCCCAGGGGCAGACAATTCCAATTCACTGGCGATTCTGTGGCGACGTAGTCGGCGCAACCCAGGCGAACTGGGAAGTTTCTTCTCGAACGATTTTTCTCCTGCCATGCGACTATCGGTCATCATCCCCGCCTTTCAAGAGGAACTTGCCATCGCCGCGGCGATCGATTCTGCCTGGCAGGCCGGTGCCGCCGAGGTGCTGGTGGTCGATGGCGGCAGCCGCGACGCCACAAGCCAAACCGCGCTCGAACATGGGGCCCAGGTGTTGGAAGCTGCGCGAGGGCGCGCCCCACAGCAAAACGCCGGCGCTCAAGCAGCCTGCGGAGACGTATTATTATTTTTGCACGCCGATTGCCAACTGACTCCGGGGGTCGGCGACCAATTGCGCGCCGCAATGGCCGACCA
>CAYSXM010000875.1:0-2242 GCA_964434905.1 uncultured Pirellulales bacterium
CGACGGCCACCCCCGGTGGTTCATTCTGACCGGTTTGATCCACGACCTGGGAAAAATCTTGTGCCTGTGGGGCGAGCCGCAGTGGGCGGTGGTGGGCGACACGTTTCCGGTGGGTTGTCGCTGGTCCCAAAAAATCGTGTTTCCAGAATTCTTCGCGGACAACCCCGACAGTGCCCGGCCCGAGTTTCAGACCGAGTTGGGGCACTACACCCGACACGGCGGGTTGGACCAGGTGCTGATGTCGTGGGGACACGACGAGTACCTGTATCACGTGGTGCGCGACTATTTGCCGCCCGAGGCGCTGTACA
This sequence comes from uncultured Pirellulales bacterium, assembly GCA_964434905.1. Taxonomy (GTDB): domain Bacteria; phylum Planctomycetota; class Planctomycetia; order Pirellulales; family CAYNRE01; genus CAYSXM01. Next base: position 309 of record CAYSXM010000875.1, read on the forward strand.
TGATTCGTTACCACTCGTGCTACCCGATCCATCGCGAGGGGGAGTACGACTATCTGATGAACGACCACGATCGTGCGATGTTCGATTGGGTACGCGCCTTCAACCCCTACGACCTGTACACCAAGAGCCAAGAGCCACCCAACGTGGCCGAGCTACGGCCGTACTATGAAGATTTGATCACCGAGTTCTTTCCACCCGTGCTGGCCTGGTAGTTTTTTACCCCGGATTATTCATGAACTTCGTCGCGAGGAGTCGAAGGTGTTGCGTCTGCAAGGAATACCGCGGTTGGCCCGCGCAGCGTATTTGTGAATACGTGAGTCAGGGGCGATTGCGGTTTGACGCGGCAGACGCAACACGTTCGGTTCCGCAGCAGAAGGCTCATGAGTAATTCGGGTTTACAGTCCTGTCCGACGAAGTGCTCGTCGTGCCAGCGAGCCCGTCGCGGTTTGGCCAATGTCTTAGGCGATCGACTCGCCTGCCTGCCGCACGCCTGGCCATTCGCATCAAAGCGTTCGATCACGAACTGGCTTTCGCGGGCGTTGCTTCTGGGCGAAAAAACGTGCGCGGTTTTGGCCGCGCGGCAGCGTATAATCGAACCAGCGCCACCGCCACACTGCGAACCTGTTCCCCGGCTGTACCATGTGCCGAATCTATGCCCATCTGGCCACCGAACCGACGCGGGTGCTGTGCCCCCTGGCGCGGTCCGACAACGCCCTGGTACGCCAAAGTTGTGGCGACTATCGAGGCGAGCGGCATCCCGATGGGTGGGGCATGGGCTTCTACCACGGCCCCCGGCCCGAGGTCGTGCGCAGCCTGGCGCCGGCCGGCAGCGATCCGTATTTCGATGGCACGGCCGAACGGGTGTATTCCAAGGTGGTGCTGGCCCACGTACGGCAAGCCTCGGTGGGCAGCAATCGCTTGACCAACACCCACCCCTTCCAGTTCGAGTCGTGGGTCTTCGCGCACAACGGCACCGTGGCCCGGTTTGCCGAGGTCTCTGAACGCCTCGAGGCCGAGATCGAGCCGCGGTTTCTGGCGTTGCGCCGCGGTTCGACCGATAGCGAACTGGTGTTCTACTGGCTGCTGTCACGGCTCGCTGCCGCGGGGCTGGCTGTCGAGGGGCAGTGGGATCCGCGCCGCGCGGCGCCGGTGTTGTCCGCGCTGACTCGCGACCTGGCCGCGTGGACGCCGGTGCCGGACGGCCAAAAGCCGACCGCGCTGAACCTGGTGCTGACCAACGGCCGGCTGTTACTGGCCTCGCGCTGGGGACGCACGCTTTCCTATCGTGTGGAAGAGCGGCTCGGCGATTGCGAAGTGTGCGGCGAACCCCACGTGCAGCACGCAGCCACGGGGCGCTATCGCGCTGTGCTCGTGGCCTCCGAGCCGATTGGTCACGCACCCTGGAAAGAGTTTCCCGAAGGAGCCGTGCTGGCTGTCGACACCAGCGGCCAGGCCGAGTTGTTCGCGGCCTGAACCACCGCCGCACTGGGCTGCAGCACCGCGCGCAGCCGTCAATTCCGTTCCGCGATCTGCCGCGCGCGGGCGGTCAGCTTGGCCACTACCGCCGAAAATTCCTGCCGCGCCGCGGTCAGCCCCGCCACGTGCTTGGCTCCCGAACCTTTGACATAATCCATGATCAGGTTCTCGGCCGCCACGAATTCGGGCGTCAGGTCGGCGATCGGGCTGGCCAGGGCCGGCGGAATGCTGGTCACGCCGTTGGCGTCTCCGTGCAGCAAATCGCCGGTGCGCACCGTAAGCCCCCCCACGCGCACCGGCAGGCCCACGTGCAGTAAATGGCAGTAGGCGTGCGAGCAAATAGTTGAGCCGGTAAACACCGGATAGCCCAGCGCGCGGACCTGTTCCAGGTCGCGCCCGGCGCCCGAGGTACACAGCTTCAAGCGCCATGCCTTTATCTCGATCAAAGTCTGCGATTT
>CAYSXM010000876.1:0-1597 GCA_964434905.1 uncultured Pirellulales bacterium
GCTGGGGCGCGGCGCGCCTGGCGGACTTGAACGGCGACGGCAAGGCCGACATCGTGTGGGCAAACGCCAACGGCACCGTCGCGGTGTGGCTGATGAACGGCACCGCCACGCTCTCGGGCGGCACGCTCATGGGCGCGGGCAGCGGCTGGAGCGTTTCGCCCGTCAGCCAGTAACAACGTCAATTACTCAACGTGCTCACAGTCACAAAATTCCGCGTCCGTGAAATCGCCGACCGCACGCACGACATGCTCATCAAACTCGGCTCCGCTTCTTTCGCAGGCCCAAAGACATCGGGAAACCTCCCAGAACCACTTCAAGCCCCCGCGTCTTGATCTCAGTCAAGATGTCGTCAACTCGCAGAGTTTCACCTGAAACGTCAACTCAAGTTGACGCAAAGTGCGCGTGCGGATAGGTTGGACAAGCACCGCGGCAGCTATTGGAAAAGAACAATCAATTGCGAAAGCAACCGAAGATCGGTCATGCGCAAATAGAGCCGATCGGCGCACACGTTCCCCTGTAATTGCTGCCAAGCAAGTAGAAGCCCGGTTTCGCCACTAGGCGTGCCGCTGGGCTACGGAATTGCGGACAGCCGCTCAAGGCCGAGCGAGCAAAGGGGACTCTATGAACGTCGCTACAGCGCTCTATCTGCTTACTTGTCGCGCGTTGGCCTGCCAGATCGATCGCATTGGTCGATATTGCTGTGACGGCACATTCCGAATCAACCAAGTGCCGCATGCGCAGAGCAAGCATGTGCATCCCGATAGCGGCCGATCCCCTGTTCGCCATGCGTTGCGGCATTTCGCATTCGTCTCGGCGTTCCTGCTTTCCGTCCTTGCACAACACGAAGTTCTTGCGGCACTCCCAACGGCAAGTGGCGGGAACCAGTATCGATCCGATACAGGCGCCGCCATACCTTTCACAGTCGGGACGGTACCTGCCGGCGTGGGCGTTTACTTCGAGGCCAATGTATCAGACGCTGATGGAAACACCATCAGGGTCGAAGTGGAATTGCGCAAGTTGCCGGCGACTTTCACGGGAGCTGCAACTCATACGAGCACACTTGTGACCAGCGGCTCGCGAGCAAGAACAAGTACTGCCAGCGGACTGACCGCCGGAAACTACGGATGGCGGTACCGAGTCGTGGACAGTACTGGCGCGGCGAGCAATTGGGTTGCCGCCGGGAATCCAGACTTCATCGTGGCCGCGGCCAACCAGGCTCCGACCCACAACGTGGCGAACCAGGTTCGCGTCGACACGGGTGCAAGCATGGCCTTGGGCGCAACGGTTCCTTCCGGCGTCGGGGTCTTCTTTCGCGTGACTCCGTCGGACCCCGAAGGCAATACGGCCCGCATGGAAGTCGAGTTGCGCAAGCTGCCGGCAACATTCACTGGTACGGCCAACTACCTTAGCAGCTATGTCGCCAGCGGCACTCCTGCTATCACCACTACCGCGACCGGGCTCGCCGCCGGCAACTACGGCTGGCGCTATCGCGTGGTCGACAGCCTGGGCGCTGCAGGCCCCTGGGTCACGGAAAGCAATCCCGACTTCATCGTGGCCGCGGCCAACCAGGCTCCGACCCACAACGTGGCGAACCAGG
>CAYSXM010000876.1:1697-2231 GCA_964434905.1 uncultured Pirellulales bacterium
TTCGCGTCGACACGGGCGCAAGCATGGCCTTGGGCGCAACGGTTCCTTCCAGCGTCGGCGTTTTCTTCCGGGTGACTCCGTCCGACCCGGAAGGCAATACATCCCGCATGGAAGTGGAATTGCGCAAGCTGCCAGCGACTTTCACCGGCGCGGCCAACTACCTCAGCGGCTATGTCACCAGCGGAAGCCCCGCAGTCACCAGCACCGCGACCGGGCTCGCTGCTGGCAACTACGGTTGGCGCTATCGAGTGGTCGACAGCCTTGGCGCTGCCGGCCCCTGGATCATGGAAAGCAATCCAGACTTCGTCGTAGCGTCTGGAGGCATTACCCAATCGATCACTTTTGGTGCGCAAACGTCGCCGCGCATCTTCTCCAGCGGCGCGACGTTTGCAATCAATCCACTGGCAACAGCTAGTTCCGGTCGCTCTGTCATTTATAGCTCGACAACAACGACCGTCTGCACCGTCACGGGCGCCACTGTCACGATGGTCTCGGCAGGCAACTGCACAATTGCAGCGGACGAACCGGGAGATG
>CAYSXM010000877.1:0-2229 GCA_964434905.1 uncultured Pirellulales bacterium
AGACGCAACCGGTCACAGAGTGCCACGAACAGTGCCCGCGAACCGATCAGATCTTCGTAGCGGACCACGTGAATCTGGTCTCTAAACGAGCCGGAGAGGGCGTTGAGCACCGACCAGTTGCCGTTGTTCCACTGGTTGAGCCAGAGGTCGAACTGTTCCACGGGCACTTCGAGCGTGCGGTGGTTCGACCACCACACGTTGACCGGGTCTCGATAGATCCAGACCACCTGGGTGCCATAGTCGCGAAACTCTTGCAGGGTTTCCTCGACGGTGCGGCGCTGGACCTCGCTGATCGGTTTCAAGCCCACGCGGCGCGGAATGCTCCACAAATAGTTGCGAATCTCGGGCTCGGGGCGCAGCAGGAACTCGTGGTAGACGGGGCCGTTTTCGGCCTCGGGCTCGATGTGCAAGCGCGGGTCTTGCCCCAGGGCTTCGAGCAAGGCCGATGTGCCCGACCGCTGCATCCCCATCACGAAGATGAGCTTGTTGTAATAAACTAGCTGGTCGTGGCTCACCGCGCCGCTCGTGGGACAGATGGAATGGGCCCTGGCAACACGTACCGGTCGCCCCGGTATCACCATTGCACAAGGCGCCGTGCCCCGGCGGCCAAGCGAAGGCCAAGATCCTTATCCGTTCCCCAGGCGATGGAAGCATCGCTTATCGATCCGGGAAACCTGACGGCCTCGCAAGACCAATCATAATACCTGGACCAGGCACGTGTCGACGCGAGAATTCCTTTTTTCGCTGCGGCGCGATTCGACGCACTCCAGGATCGTGCCTGAGCAGCAGCCCGACTTATTCAGTGCGCCTTCTGCCGCGGCCTGGTGCCCAAAAGCAACGAGCCACGCCTGGCCGCTAGGACCGGGCGTGGCTCGTGATGTTCTTCGTAGAAACAGCGTTAGTGTCGAGACAGCGCTAGCCTCGAGATGGCATTTCGTTTCGAGGCGATGGTGCGCCCGCTGCGATCTCCATCACCTGATCGCTCTCTTGCATCTCACTGTGCCCTATCTCACTGTGCCCTATCTCACTGTGCCCTATCTCACTGTGCCCCGTGGTTGCATTCTCAATATGGACGCTCCGGATAGTTTTTTAGGTCAGGCCAAGGCCCAGCCCTACAAAACTTAGCCCCACGCCAGTGACGTGGGGCTAAGACGATTTACAGCAAGGCGACGAACTTCATGAATCATCCGGCCTACACGTCGAGCACCCAGCCCGAGCGATAAGTCGGCTTGATGATCGAGGCAACTTCGGGGGCATTGGTGGCGACCAGGTTCTTGGCGTCCCACTCAATTTTCTTTCCGTCGGCCCACACCGCCAGGTTGCCCAGCAAGATGGTCTCGGTGAGGGGGCCCGAATAGTCGGGGAAGTTCGACTTGGGAGCCGGCCCACCCTGAATGCCCTGTGCGAACTCAGTGAAGTGGCCGGGCGAGGCTTCAAACTCGACGGCTGGTTCGACCGCGCCACCCGACAGCTTATATTCCGCGCCGTAATCGTCGGGCGAGAACAGCTTGCCCTTGTCGCCGATAATCAGCGAGCCGCTTTCGGGCGGCTTTTCGCCATCCATCAGGGCGCTGTCGGGCAGTTTGCCACCGTCGTACCAGGTGAGCGTGACGGGGGCACGATCTCCCATCGCGGGGAACTCAAACTTGATGATCGACCACTTGGGATAGGTCTCCTTGTTGTGGCCCGAGGTTTCGGCCTGCACCGAAATGGGGTCGCGCAGGTTGAGCGCCGCGAAGGGGAGATTCACCGTGTGGCAGGCCATATCGCCCAAGGCACCGGTGCCGAAATCCCACCAGCCGCGCCAGGCAAAGGGGTGGTAGCCCTTGCCAAACGGCCGCTCGGCCGCAGGGCCCAGGAACAAGTCGAAGTGAACATTTGCTGGGCATTCGCTGGGCATGGGCCGGCCGCCGCCTTGGGGCCAAATCGGCCGGTTGGTCCAGACATGCACTTCTTTCACCGTGCCGAGGGCGCCTGCTTGGACAATCTTGGCCCCCTTGCGCAGGCCGCTTTCCGAGGTGCCTTGGTTCCCCATCTGGGTCACCAGCTTGTTCTCGCGCGCCACCTTGGCCATCAGGCGGGCTTCGTAAATAGAGTGGGTCATGGGCTTCTGGCAGAAGCAGTGCTTGCCCAACCGCATGGCCATCAGCGCAGCGGGCGCGTGGCTGTGGTCGGGCGTGCTCACGGTGACGGCATCGATCGAACCGTGCATCTCGTCGAGCAGCAGAC
>CAYSXM010000878.1:0-2226 GCA_964434905.1 uncultured Pirellulales bacterium
TCGTTCGCTGCCCACCCGCCGCGGCGTGCTGGGCGTGGCCACCTGCGACAAGGGCCTGCCGGCCATGATGCTGGCCTTGGCCGGATCTTCCGATCTGCCCAGCGTGCTAGTTCCCGGCGGCGTGATGTTGCCGCCAGAAGTGGGCGAGGACGCAGGCAAGATCCAATCGATCGGTGCGCGGTACGCACACGGCGAGTTGACCCTGGACGAGGCCGCGGAACTGGGCTGTCATGCCTGCGCCAGCCCCGGCGGAGGTTGCCAGTTCCTGGGCACGGCGGCTACCAGCCAGGTGGTGGCCGAGGCGCTGGGGCTCACCTTGCCCCATGCGGCGCTGGCCCCCTCAGGCCAGCCAATCTGGCTCGATACCGCGCGCCGCAGCGCGCTGGCACTGTTGGGGCAAATCGAGCGCGGAGAGCGCCTGCGCGACGTGCTGTCCGCTTCCTCACTGCACAATGCCATGACCGTCCATGCCGCGTGTGGAGGTTCGACGAACCTGCTCTTGCACGTGCCCGCCGTGGCCCACGCGGCCGGGTTGCGTCGCCCCCAGGTCGAAGACTGGGAGGCGGTCAATCGCCACACGCCCCGGCTGGTCGACGTGCTGCCTAACGGGCCAGTGGGCCACCCCACGGTGCGGCTGTTTCTGGCCGGCGGCGTGCCCGAGGTCATGTTGCACCTGCGCCGCCTGGGTTTGTTGGAACTCGGCGCGCGCACCGTCAGCGGGTTGACCTGGGGCGAGGTGCTCGACTGGTGGGAACAATCGCCACGCCGAGCCCGGCTGCGCGCCGTGCTGCAACAGCGCGACGGCGTCGACCCCGACGACGTGATCATGTCGCCCGAACGGGCCGCCGAGCGCGGCCTGACCAGCACGGTGTGTTTTCCCCGGGGCAATCTGGCCCCCGAGGGAGCCGTCATCAAAAGCACCGCGATCGACCCGCGCGTGGTCGATGCCGACGGTGTGTACCGCAAGCGCGGGCCGGCACGCGTCTTTGTCCGCGAGCGCGATGCGATCGCCGCGATCAAGGGCCAAGGGCCCCATCCTGTTCAGCCCGGCGACGTGTTGGTGCTGGCCTGCCGGGGACCGGCGGGGTCGGGCATGGAAGAAATCTACCAGATTACCTCGGCGCTGAAGCACCTGTCGTGGGGGCGCGAGGTGGCCGTGGTGACCGATGCCCGCTTCAGCGGCGTGAGCACCGGCGCCTGCATGGGCCACGTGGGGCCCGAGGCACTGGCCGGCGGGCCGATTGGCCGGGTGCAGGCGGGCGACGTGATCGAAATCGAGATCGACTGCCGGCGCCTGACCGGCTCCATCGACTTGGTCGGGGCCGAAGGGCGCGTGTTCGACGCCGCCGAAGGGGCGCGGGTGCTGGCGGCCCGCGCGGCGCGGCCCGACCTGTCGCCCGACCCGGCGCTTCCGGCCGACACACGGCTGTGGGCGGCATTGCAGCAGGCGTCGGGCGGCACCTGGGGTGGCTGCGTGTACGATGTGGACCGGATCGTGGCGCTCTTGGCGGCGGGCCAGCGCGCCCTGGCGAGGGAAGAGAGTGCGTCAGGTTTCCTGAAGACCAGCGAATAGCGGTTGATCACGACCACATGCCAAGGCGCGGATCGCTGGTTCGCATCCCAACTCACGCCCCAAGGCGACCAGATCCAGTCGTTTCAGGACGGCGATCGTGATCGGGCGTTTCGCGCTCCAGGAAATGAGCGACCCTAGGAACTCTTGTGCTGCGCGCGAGTTGAGCATTTCGCAGACCAACCGGGCTTGGTCTTCTCGCTGAAACGGCAAGCAGTAGCAGGTGTCGTCGAGCACAATGGGCTGGCCCTCGTGGCTGCCCAGGAAACGAAAATACAGGCGCTTGTATAGACCCGATATGGCCACCTTGAACGGTGCGAAGGCATAGTCTCCCACTCCGAAGACGGCGAATGCCGGCCGCCCGCGATAAACCGCGCTGGCGCGTTGCGCAAGTTGCGGGGCATGGTCGTTGAGATACTTCCAGGCGCGCGGAGCAAGCAGGCGCAATGCCGAGGTATCGTCACTGGTGTGACGTTGCGGCACGACCAGCCAACGTCGGGGTGCCTGCCGCGATGGGTTGGCCAGGTCCGATCCCTTGAACAGCGGGAAGCAACAACTGGCTTCGATATCCACCGCCTCGCCAAGCCCGTTTCGCAATTGACCCTCGACCTGGCGCAATTCCATCACGGTGCTACAGTCGTGCTTGATGCCCGATC
>CAYSXM010000879.1:0-2224 GCA_964434905.1 uncultured Pirellulales bacterium
CCAGGCGCACCTGGAGGCGGGTGGCGCCGTCCTGATAGATCAGGATCTGGCCATCCGGCGGCGTGGGCTCGGGAACCGTCGGCTTATCCGCCATCGCCCACGCCTTGCAACTTCTCGCGCACCACCGCCATCAAGCGTTCGCCCTCGCCGAAGCACGCCTCCAATTCCGCCAGCAGGCGCGGGTACTTCTCGGTGAACGGTTCGCCGTCGTCCTCCTGCTCTTCGGCACCGACGTAGCGGCCGGGGGTTAGCACGAAGCCGTGCTTGGCGATGCCGGCGATGGTCTCGGCCTTGCAGAAGCCGGGGATGTCGCGGTAGGCCCATGCGCCGTGCTGGGTCTCGTCCCACCACGCGGGCGGGGGCTCGCCGCGCCACTGACGGAAGGCGTAGACGATGCGGCCGAGGTCGGAGTCGTGCTTCGGGTCGGTGACGAGTCGGCTTCGTGTGGTGCTCGCGCGCTTGGCAAGAGCGCATCGTGGCCCTGGTTGGCAGCCGCGTGGCTCGGGGTACGGCCGAGGACCAGGAGAATCGGGCACGCACCCTAGTGGGCGTGTTTCGCTACGCCGCGAACGTGGCCATTGTGACCGGCGGCGGCCTGATGGTGCTGGATGAAATCGGCATCTCGATCGCTCCCTTGATGGGGGGTGCCGCCGTCTTCGGGCTGGCCATTGCCTTTGGAGCGCAGAGCTTGATCAAGGACTATTTTTCAGGGTTCATGATCTTGCTGGAGCAGCAATACATGGTCAACGACGTGATCAAAATCTGCGACATTGCCGGCCAAGTCGAGCGCATTACGCTACGGGTTACGGTCCTGCGCGACCTGGAAGGCCGGGTACACTTTATTCCGCATGGCCAAATCACATCGACCACCAACCTGACCCACGGCTGGTCGCGTGCGGTGTTTGAAATTGGCGTGGGCTACCGCGAGGACATCGACCGGGTGATCGACGTGCTGACGCAGTTGGCCAGTGAATTGCGACACGATGCCGAGTTCGGGCCGCTGATTCTTGAACCGCCGACCATGTTGGGAGTCGACGCGCTGGGCGATTCGGCCGTGGTGGTGAAGTTTTTCCTGAAAACGCGACCGCTCCGCCAGTGGCCGGTAAAACGAGAGATGCTGCGCCGCGTCAAACGCCGGTTTGACGAGTTGGGCATCGAGATTCCGTTTCCGCATCGTACCGTGTTCGTGCAGCCGGCTCCGGGCAGCGCCGCCCAGGAACCCGTGGCACTGCCTCGCTCGCGAGCCCAAGCGGCCTAAAGTGCCAGGAACCTTTTTTGCGCGACCATCCTGGCATCGACTCCAATGCCCGCCAGAAACACGCTCGGCTGCTCGCGTCCATCACCGGGCAGTTGGTCGTGCAGGCTGCCGGTACCGTCGGCGTCGTTCACGACGAACGTGCCGACGACGAAACAGTCAGGGTAGCCAAAAGCTGCCCGCACCTTGCAGGCGACGGCGCCGGAGATGTCGCCCGCACTGCCGAGGGGCCCAGGGCCCGGGCGGCCGCCTTGAAGGTGTACGTCTCAACCGCGATCAAACGCACCGCGTCTTGCTTGAATTCGTCGCTGAAAGTCCGACGTTTGCCGGACTCCATGACCTTGGTATCACCCATCGTTCGGACCTCCTGTGGGGAACCATTATCGGCCCCCCGCCGGTATCCGAAAGTACTGGGCTAACGCAGTTCCTGCCTACCCCGTTCGGTCGGCCAGCACGCAGGGCTCTTGGGCTGCTAGCAGCTCGGCCTTTGCCGGATTCCATCCCAGCGGCGAAAAACCAACCACGGGCGGGTCGCGCCAGTCGACCGGCTGTAACCGCGCGCGACGCACCCACCGGCGCAACCGTTCGGGAAAGCACCATGCAGCCAGGCCGTACCAGGCCCGGCCACTGGCAGGGTGCAGGCGAATGGCGCGCAAATACCAACGACACGACTCGACTCGCGAATGGTAACGTGTCTCCAAGCCAACCTGGCAGCACCGATGCACCTCGGCAGCCCGAATTACTTCGGGCGACACAGCGCCGGCGCCGCCGAAATGGTGCAAGAAACGGTCCAACGCCAGGGCAATTTCCGCTCGCCGCCGCGCATAGGTCACGCGCTGGCTCATGTTGGCGTGGCCCGTGCGGTAACCCACCAGGTGCCGGTCCACATAGTCGAACCGATACTTGAGCGCCACGCGCAACCACAGTTGATAGTCGATAGGAAACTCCAATGCTTCGTCGAATCGCCCG
>CAYSXM010000880.1:0-2219 GCA_964434905.1 uncultured Pirellulales bacterium
TGATAGCGCTACTGCTGCTGGTTCCACTGTCGGGCCTGCTGTTCGGCACGCGCGGAGTCTGGGGCGCGCTCACGTTTGTGTTCCTGACGCTGACGGCCGTGCTGTTCAGCGGTTCCTTGCAGCCGTTTAGACCGCTGGCGGTGCAATACAACGTAATCACGTGGCTGGTCCTTGCCGCGGTGCTGGTATTGTATGGAATTGCCGAGTCGATGAACGCGGCCGCGTTGAGCGAGCAACTGGCGGACGCAACGAAACTGGCTGCAGAATTGGCGGCCAGCAACAGAGAGCTTGAGGCAACCGGCGAGAGCCTCGAAGCACGCGTGGCCGAGCGAACGGTTGAACTGACCACCGTGAACCGGGCGTTGCGCACCAGCGAGACCCGCTACCGCTCCTTGTTCGAGAGCGCACCGGAAAGCATCATCCTGGTCGACGCGTTCGACCGCAAACTGGTCGCTGCCAACCAGCCCGCGGTGCAGTTGTTTGGCTATCCCCTCGAGGATTTGATCGGCAGAACCGTGCCAGAATTGTCAGCGCCAATTCAACCAGACGGGTTGGGGCCCGAAGTCAACCGTGGCAGCCTCCTCGAAGTGCTGCACGGCGAACCACAGGTGATGGAGTGGACCATTCGCACCTCTGACGGGCGAGATGTGGACGTCGAACTCCGTGGCATCGCGTTTCCATCGGAAAGCAACGACCTGGTTCGGCTCACCCTGATCGATATCTCGGCCCGCAAGGCCTACGAAGTGCAATTGTACCAACGGGAGGCGACAGCGCGCGAGTTCCAGCATCGGCTCAAGAAACTGCACGAAGCCAACACCGAGCTCTCGCAGATTTCGACCCTCGAGGTTCTGTATCGGCAGGTGATCGAGCTTGGCCATTTCCGCCTTGGGTTTGAGCGGTTGGCGCTCTTCTTGGTGGACGATGCGCTCGCCCGGGTTGCCGGCACCTTCGGCACCGACGGTGTGGGCAACGTGCGCGATGAGCGGGATTACGTCGGTATCGTGCCGGCGGCGGTGCGACAATTGTTGGTCGATCAGACGCCGGAAAGCATGGTTTGGCACGATGTACCGCTCTACGATTATGACCAGGAAGTTGGCTGGGGATGGAATCTGTTTGCGTTGTTGCGGCACGAAACCCAGCCGGTCGGCTATCTTGTCGGCGATAACCTGATAAGTGGCAGTTCGCTGCGTTCCTATCAGCCGGAGCTGCTGGCGCTGTATGGTGTTTCCGTGGCGCACCACATCGAACGAATCAGGCTGGTGGATGAGTTGAGCCAGCGTGCGGCTGACCTCCAGTCTGTCAACGCGCAATTGGAGGCGTATCGCGCCGGCCTCGAGTTACTGGTCTTGGAACGCACCAGCGAGCTGGCAGATGCCAAGGAAGCTGCCGAGTCGGCAAATTTGGCCAAGACCAGCTTTCTGGCAACCATGAGCCACGAAATGCGCACCCCACTGAATGCGGTCACAGGCTTCATGCAACTGCTGCAAGCCAATACCGATTTGACGGAACTACAAGCCCGCTATGTCCACATCGTGGAACAAAACGCGCTGCATCTGGCCAGCCTCGTCAGCGAAGCTCTGCAGTGGTCCAAGATGGAAACCGGCCAGGTGGTGATCGAAGCGCGCCCGTTCAGCCCGCATTCATTGCTTCTGGAAATTGCCGATGCCTTTCGTCCCACGGCCGCTCTGAAGGGATTGGACCTCCGCATCGACTGCGAGTCAATGCCCGTTGTGGCGGGTGATGAGCGCAAATTGCGCCAGGTGTTGACCAACCTCCTCAGCAACAGTGTGCGCTATACCCCGGCCGGACACATCACTGTGAGCGGCCGGCTGAATGCTGACGACGGCGAGGCTGCGACGCTGGTGGTAGCCGTCGCCGACAGCGGCGTCGGGATTGCGCCCGAAGCTCTGGAGGCAGTGTTTCAGCCGTTTGTGCGTGTGGTCAGTGACGAATCGATTGCGGAAGGCAGTGGGCTGGGGCTGGCGATCGTCAGGCAGTTGGTGGAGGTCATGGGCGGCGAGATCAGCGTGGAGAGTGCACCGGGGCAAGGCTCGACCTTCTCAGTGCGGGTGCCGGTGGCTACAGTTTCTGTGGATCCCGTTCCTGTCGCAACTAAACCGGTGGACGCGGTGGCCGAACAGGCGAAAGCCTTGAAGGGCCAACACGTTCTTGTCGTCGAGGACGTGGCGATCAACCGGCTCCTGTTGCGGGACATGCTG
>CAYSXM010000881.1:0-2215 GCA_964434905.1 uncultured Pirellulales bacterium
CCACCAGCGTGTCCCACGTCAGCCCAGCCAGTGGCAGCGCATAAGTTGCCAGCTTCAGCACGTGCGCCGCCTGAAAGGCCGGATCGAAATTGGCCCCCGAACCCCAGCCCAGATACCACGACAACCCCGCCCCTGGCAGGAAAGAAATCACTATCGCTTTGGAAAAGCAACTCGTGTGCTTCCGCAAATACACGGGCGCCACTGCCGTGGCCAACACCAACGGGCACAACGGCAGCAACTCCAGCGGCCGGAGCACCCAGCCCGTGGTATCAACCAGCGCTGGCAACAACGCGGCCTGCCAGGCCGCCCAGGCGAAGCTAGCACTCGCCAACGCAACCGCGCTGCCAACCATAATCGAAGTCACCAGCGCGCAGCGCGTGGTGCGGCGGTTCCAACCCCAAACCGTTGGCAGCATGCCCGCCAGCAAAATCGACCAGTGCAAACCCCTGCCCAACGTTTCGGCCAGCGAACCCAGACGCGTGAAACTCGACTCGCCGCACAGGTCCTCGCCCAGCAACTGCAGGTGCAACACATCGAACACCACCGTGCCACACACGGCCGTTCCGAACACAATCAACAACGGCTCTGGGTCGTGCCGCGACCGCACCAACGCCAGCAGCGCCGCGAACAGTGCCGTGCAAATGGCTGCCACTTCCAGGCCCGTGTGCAGCATGTGGCCACTAGCCTGTACCGCCTGCACTGTGGCCGCCGGCGCCGCACCGTCCCGCTCGATCCAATCTTGCCAATCGTTCACCCGATGCTGTGCCATGTCGCCCAACCACGGGGCCAACTGCACCAGCAGCACCGTGCACAGGGCACTCGACCACACCCAGCGAGCACGCCAAAGCCCTGTCTGCTGTGCGGCGCCGCCACGCTCGATTTCCATGGGCGGTAGCTCGGTTCCCTGCGGGGACGAACCACCGGCCCAGTTTTTCGCTGGCAAGAAGAACATGAATCCCAGTTCGCTATTCCAAGGTGTGCTGCGCCAACCCCCGTCGATTCTCACTCCGGAGAATTCCACGTGGAAGAATTCCACCCGGGGGCGTGACCCTCAAACCTAGGTCATGTTGGCTGGGGAAATGCCCAACGCCAACGCGATAACGGCCACACGTCGACTGGCGATTCCAGCAGTTAGGAAACGCGGGCCGTTCCCGGTCCCTTTGCAGCGATTGTGCCAGGCACAACGCTTCCCGGTGGGGTCGCTTCCTGCGGCTAGAACAATTCCTGGATCGGGCGGACGCCAAAGTCCACCAGGGGGAACGGCCGGCCCTGCGGTCCGGGAAGTTTCGTTTCCAGGTCGAGCCCGAGGCTGTGAAACACCGTGGCCACCACTTCGGCGGGCGCCACCGGTCGCTCGGCGGGCACACCACCCACCGCGTCGCTGCGCCCCACTACACGGCCGCCCTGCACACCGCCTCCGGCGAAATGCGTGGTCCAACATTGCGGCCAGTGGTCACGCCCCCCGGCTGGGTTCACTTTGGGAGTGCGGCCAAACTCCGCCAGGTTGCACACCAGCGTGTCTTCCAGCAAGCCGCGTTGCGCCAAGTCCTCGAGCAGAGCGCTCTGCGCTTGGTCGTACATCGGGGCCACGATGTTTTTCATTCCCTCGATCGAGGTAAACGGCTTCGAACCGTGAATGTCCCAGGTGATTTCGTCGAACACCGTGAGGAACGTGTTCACCGTCACGAATCGCACCCCGGCCTCGATCAGCCGCCGAGCCAGCAGGCAGCACTGCCCAAATCGCGTTTGGCCGTACCGCTCGCGCACGGCCGTCGGCTCCTGGCTCAAATCGAACGCCGCGCGGGCTTGCTCGCTGGTCATCAAGCGAAAGGCCGCCTCGAAGTTACTATCCAACAACTTGGCGCTGCCACTCGTCTCGAAATCTCGCACTGTTTGATCCACGATCGAACGCAATTTTTGTCGGCGTTCCAGGCGTGCCACCCCAATCTCTGCCGGGGGCAACAGGTCCGGCGCCCGGAAGTCGGGCTGCGACGGATCGGCCATCAGCACGAAGGGATCGTAGGCTTTGCCCAAAAAGCCCGCGTCCTGGCCATGGGGCAGGTTGCCGCCGGTCCGCCCCATCGCCTCGGGCAGCACCACATGTGCCGGTAGATCGCTCCGCCGCCCCAGCAAATAGCTGGCCACGCACCCCGCATGCGGCGTGTTGATGCCGCCGGTGAACAGCCGGCCGGTCTGCATCATCTGGTGGCCGGTG
>CAYSXM010000882.1:0-2215 GCA_964434905.1 uncultured Pirellulales bacterium
GAAGGCGGCGTTTGCGCTCGACGGCGCGCACGGCCATCTCGGCGGCGGCGCTGACCAGGTGTCCCATCTTAGGGTGTTCGGGAACCACATCCACATCGAAGCCATGCTGGCGCAAAGTTTCACTGGTGGTGGGGCCGATCGAAGCCACGACCGCTCTGCGGCATTGGGCGCGCAGCGATTCAGCCAGACCCAACCGCTCGGCGACTTCGAGCACATGGATCACCTGCTGGCTCGACGTGAACAACAGCACGTCGATCTCGCCTGCGGCCAAGGCGCGCACATTCGACTCGAGCGGTGCCACATCGGTGGGCAGTTGCCACCGGTAAACCTGCACCTGCAACACCTCGGCGCCGCGCGCCTCTAAACCCGCCACGAGGCTGGGATTCGGCTGCCCATATTCCAGCAAGGCCACCAACTGGTTAGCGACAGGCAAATGCCGGTCGAAGGTCTCCAACAGGTCGCGCCAGGTATTCGGCTCGGGCACGCGCAGCGTTGGCTCGATACCCAATTCCTTGAGCGCCACGGCCGGCTTCGGCCCCCGGACCACGGTGGTCATGTCGGTCAGCGCGTGCAAAAACCGCTGGCGGTCGAGCTTGCGGTCGACAGCCGCGAACAAGTGCCGCACGCCCACCCCCGTGAGAAACACCACCACATCGATCTGGCCAGCCAGTACCCGGTGCGCGAATTCGATCGCCTCGCGCTGGTCGTCTAGCGGCACCTCGCGCATCGCGGGGCTGACCGACGGCCGACCGTGCTGTTTTTCGATCAGCCGGCTTAGTTCGTCGGTGTGCCGGCTCTCGAACGCCGCCACGCGCAGCCCGGCAAAACCATTGTCGGCCGACTCAGGAAGGGTGTGCATGCGAGTCATGCTACCCCCAGCCCCCTGGCCACTGAAAGGGGCCCGAGCTGGGGAATGTCGGGTCGCGTCCGTCGCCCTGCGGAGCGGTGCCCCGCACTGGGCGAGGTTGAGTGGACTGCTAGGTTTCGCCGCGCGGCTCCAAATCCAGCGCCGCCGAATTGATGCAATAGCGCTGGCCGGTCGTAGCGGGGCCATCGTCGAATACGTGGCCCAGATGGGCCCCGCAACTGGCGCAACGCACTTCATCGCGCACCATGCCGTGGCTCGTATCGCTATGTGCCACCACCTGGCCGTCGGCCGCGGGCGCGTCGAAGCTGGGCCAGCCGGTGCCAGAATCGAATTTGGACTTCGAATCGAATAGGACTTCGCCACAACACACACAGCGATAGACACCGGGCGTATGACAATTCCAATAGGCGCCGGTAAATGCTCGTTCGGTTCCCTGGCAACGGGTGACCTGATACTGTTCGGCCGTGAGGCGCGCCCGCCATTGTGCATCGGTCAACGGCGCGGCATTCGGTTCTAGTTCGCCATCGGTCATGGCACTTCCCTTCGGTTGTCTGTTGAATTCGCTGGGCTCGATGCCCGCGGTCGAACTTTGGCGATGCCCCGAGCCAGGTGCTAATGATTGTGGGGCATGTGCCCTGCTGCGGCAAGAAGTCTGAACGGAGCGTGCGCAGTTTGCCAAGTTGACGGCGCAGGGCATGCAGTTCACTACAATCCTGGAAGAAGAGCGACGTTACGGCAAATGGCGGACGGCGCCCTTCTCGCCGGGGCGAAAGGCGTACCGTGGCTGGATGCCGCTCGGAAGTGGTTACGTCTCTTCGTTGGCAGGATATCAACTGGGACGCCAGCGTAATGACCGTGCAGTCCCCCAAAACGGCCCACATGGGCAAGGGTACCCGTAGGTGCCCGATATTTCCCGAGTTGGTGGAGCATCTGCGAACCAGCTTTGAACGCGCCCCCGAGGGTGCGGTTTACGTGGTCGATGAGCGGTTCCGCAAGGCGCTAGGGGCTGGCCGCTGGGCCAATTGCAACCTACGGACAACCCTTGAGAAAATCATCGAACGGGCGGGCGTCACGCCATGGCCGCGATTGTGGCAGAACCTGCGGGCTTCCCGTGAAACCGAACTGGCTGAACGGTTCCCGATTCAGGTAGTAACCAGTTGGCTGGGCAACACGCCCAGCGTGGCAATGCGCCACTACTTAATGACCACGAACGAGCACTTTGACGCCGCAGTCAATGAAAATGGATCGACGATTGCAGCCGGCCCTGGAAAAGCGGCGCAGAAAGCGGCGCAGCAGGCGCACGCAATCGAGCGCACTGAGTCGCAGGCAACGACCTCGGCGCAAGCA
>CAYSXM010000883.1:0-2214 GCA_964434905.1 uncultured Pirellulales bacterium
GCTCGCATAACCAAGGCCAGTGCCGAGGGGACTAGACTCGTCAAGTAGCTGTTGGGACCGCCGGCTTCAAACCCTGGTGCTTGGGCCAGAGCGGCATAGTCGAAATTCGATTCGGCGAGGAATAATGCCTCACGAAACAAGCGCATGGCCACGTCGAAATAGGGCGGAGAAGACACAATTTCCCACCGCCAGGCAACCAGCGCGCCCCACACCAGGAACCACAGCGCGGTGGCTTCTAGCAACGTGCGCCAGTTGCCGGCGCGTGGCAGCCAGCGAGCAACGTCGATCAGGGTGTGCCCCTGCTCGACATCGGTAGTGCCGCGCAGATCTTGCGGGTGTGGGTCGAGCACCAGGTTGACCTGGTCACTGGCGCCGGGGGGACGGGTCTCGGCGACCGGGAACGCCGTCGGCGCTGCCTCTGTGGCGGGTGCTTGCGGCACGGTTTGTGGGGGCCGGCGGCGTTTCTTTCGCGACATGCACCCTTCTCGACAGTCGAACGTGTGTGCGGCTTCCCGCGGAGAAACTTTCGGGATAATCGGTGGGCCGCCGTGGGCCGCGGGTCGGAGCAATTTGGCTTCAGGACCGACGATCGATCGAAGCGGTGTTGATCATCGTGTGGATCATCGTGCATCGCCCGGCGGCCATTTCTGCCTGGCCCCAGGCGCGGGGCTATTCTGGCACCAAGAAACCGAGGTGCATTTCACAATGCCGTAGATGGAATCGGTCCCACTCGGCCGGCGAAAGCTTGCCGACCACGGGGTGTACCATGCGCTGCTGGCTGGCGGCCATGTGGGCGATCCCCGTATCGAATCGGTCGAGTGCTTCGTCAAAGTCGGCTTGCTCGAACACTAGTAACCGGGCCGCGGCGCGTGGTAGCCTAAAGCCGGAGGGAAACTTGACGTTGAGCATGTAGGGACGCAACAGCAACCGCCCCACCACGCGCAAATACAGGGGCACGGTAAAACTAGGTCCGTCGACCGACCCGTGCATGGCCTGCCCCAAGTGCTTGACGATTTGCGCCAGCGACCAGTTGCCCAGTGCCCGGTGGGGTCGCGCGTGGAGGTCTAGAATGTCGGCGCGAACTTCGCCGAAGTCTCGAAATCGCAGCTTGCGCCGACCACTTACGCGGCTGGTGTTCACTGGCATGGTGGATGGTTTCCTAGGGCGATGGGGCGGGGCGCGGCTGCCGTGCTAGGCGCCTGGCCGGGGTACATGAAAACTGAGATGCAGTTCGGCGTGCCGGCACTGCGTTTGTTCCCATTCTTCGTTGGACAACTTGCCAAGAAAGCCGTGCGGATGCCGTTGGGGCTCGCGTTGGAACCGATCGATGGCCTGCCGCAAGGCGGCCAAGCCTTCGGCAGTGGAAGTACCGTCGCCCGGCAGCAATTTCGCCGCACTGCGGGGCAACTGAAACCCAGCCGACATCGGTTTCCACACGAATCGCCGTTTCAACAGCGGGCCGATCAGCTTGAGCCACCACGGCGGCTGGAACGGCGCGCCGTCCAGGGGCATCTTGACTGCCTCGGCCAGATGCAAGAGACACTGGCCCAACGACCAATTGCCCAGCGACGTGACTGGCACCGCGGCCAGGTGTTCGCAGTCGGACAAGACTTCGGCCAGCGAGCTAAAGTGCAGCGTGCGCCGTCCCGTGATTTGTTTCGTGTCGACGGGCATTGCTCGTTACCTGGGCCGCGATATTTCGTGGTATACGCCGTGCGGGCTGCGTCTTGCGTTGTCGATCAACGTGCCGTCAAGATACTGCCTGACCCGGCAGGCTGCCATGCAGGCCCCCCTGCTGCCCGCGGGGCTACCGAGCCCTGTGCGTGGCGGTTGCCAAGTTTCCACCAGGTGCCCCGATGTGCGACACGATTTCCATAGTGGAACCGGGCCGGGTGCTTTGGGCCAAGAATTCTGATCGCGACCCCAACGAAGCCCAGGTTCTCGAGTGGCGGCCCCGGCAATCGCATCCGCCGGGAAAACCGCTGCGAGCCACGTGGATCGAGATTCCTCAGGTGCCGCGGACCCACGCCGTGGTGATCAGCCGTCCGTATTGGATGTGGGGCGCCGAAATGGGCGCCAACGAACATGGAGTGGTGGCGGGGAACGAGGCGGTCTTCACCCGCCAGGCATTGGCCGCAATCGGGCTGACGGGCATGGATCTCGTACGGCTAGCACTCGAACGCGCCGCTTCAGCCGCAGAGGCCGTAAAAGTCA
>CAYSXM010000884.1:0-2203 GCA_964434905.1 uncultured Pirellulales bacterium
TGTTCGTGGACCCCGCGCCCGTTGAGGCACCGGGCACTGCCGCACGTCCCGCGGTGGCCAGCGCTTGCTCGATGGGGTCGGTGTTTCCCGGCCAGCCCGGCAGCGCCAGATGCGACGCCAGCGGCCCTCGAACCTCGAGCGCCCCCGGCAGCGACTCGATCGACACTCCGGCGCCGGCTGCTCGCCACCGGGCTTCCCAACGGCGCGTATCACCCGCCAGTGCGTAGCGCACGGTCCAGTTTCCTTCGTCGACACGGCGCAATTGGACTTGCGACACCCCGCGAATCTCCAGGCCCAAGTCGAACGGCGCGAGCACCAAGCACAGTTGCTCGAGCACGCTCATCTCGGGCAACTCGACCAACGGCCAGAGATCGTGGGGCACCTGTTCCAGATCGGGTGTGTCGAAATGCTCGACAACCAAGAGGTCGGCAACGATCGCGCGCGGTTCGGACAACTCGGGCCACCCGGCCGGACGCTGCCGAGCCAAGCGCTGTCGCACATCGCCTTGCAATCTGGCGAGCGTGGATTGTTCTAGGCGTTCCAGAAACCTCACCCGATCCGCCGCGTGGGCCGGCAAGCCATAGATCACACCCCCCAGTGCAACCGGAACCGCACCGGCCTGTGCCAACAGTTCGTGCAGCACCTGCGCCAAGGGACAGCCGCTGAGCCGTAGCGTGATGGGTGTCTCTGGATCGACACGCGGATCGAGTACCACTGGCACACGCTGGGCGGTACCCAGCCCATACCACGCGGCGCGTAGCGACTGCCCGGCCCATGCGACATCGGTCGGCGCGGATAGCAGACGCGCCAGGGCGCTACCGCGTTGCCAGGCCACGGCGGGGGCGGTGTCGGCCGCGACCTGCTCGGATGAAATCCAGCCTCCACCCCCCAACATGGCGCACAGGAACACCAAGCAGCGGCACCTGGCCATCGACAATCTTCCTCGACTTCGGCTGTCGACAACCGGGCCCCGGATAGCACCAAGCGACTTGAACATCGTATCGACCGGGGGTGGGGTGGTAACGCATTTTCCGATCACCGGAGCGCTCGTTCCAATGACCGATATCCGCTCACGCATTGTCGGGCGTTGCCTGGCTCGATTACCAGTCCATTTTTTTCCGCCAGCCTGCCGCGGCACGCGACCTGGACACGGTTCGGAACGCTAGTGCAGCTTCGGTCGTCCTTTGACCAGTCCGAGGCAACTCCCGCTGCACTAGAAACTGTTTGCCCCAAACCCCGTACGGATTCGGGGGTCGTTCCGCGTCACCCAGCCAAGCTGGGTTGACGCTCCGCAGGGTCTTGTTTGCCCCAAACCCCGTACGGGTTCGGGGTCGTTCCGCGTCACCCAGCCAAGCTGGGTTGACGCTTCACTATTTTGCCATCGCATTCAAGCGATGACGCAGGTGCGTCGAATGCTTCAAGCGGCTGCTAGGAGTGGCGCAGGGCTTCGATAGGGTCCATGCTGGCGGCGCGGATGGCGGGGTAGATTCCGAACACGATACCCACCAGCACCGAGATGCCAAACGCTAGGGGAATCGACCAGGGGACCACCACGGGTGTGACGGTGTGGATCACCTCGGGCAGATCTTGGACCACGGCGGGAAATAACTTTTCGATGGCCGTTCGCAGCCAGGAGGTCAGTGGTCGGCAGGTGAGGCCGCCCAGGATTCCGGTCAATCCGCCCACGACCGAGAGCACGATGGTCTCGACCAGGAACTGGTAAATGACGTCGCGCCGCTTGGCGCCGAGCGCGCGTCGAATGCCGATTTCGCGAGTGCGTTCGGTGACCGTGGCGAGCATGATGTTCATGATGCCAATGCCGCCCACCAAGAGCGAAATGGCGGCGATCATCCCCATGAACAAGATGAACATCAGCCGCGTGGTGCGGGCCTGTTCCAGCAATTCCAAGGGCACCGTCAGCGCCACATCGGCATCGGGGTGGTATTTATCGAGCGTGGCCTTGACGAGTTCCGCGGTGGGCACGACATCGTCAATGTTCTTCACTCGCAGGGTGACCTGGCTGAGTTGGACGATCTCCCCCTCGAACGAGCCCGAGCGACGGATAACGATAAAATCGCCGATGCGTTTCCACAGGGTACTGATGGGAATATAGACGTCGGTGGAAAAATCTTGCGCGGCCAACGAGCCCCCGACACCCGAAGTGGGGTTTCGAGGCCGCATGACACCGACCACGCGATAGAAG
>CAYSXM010000885.1:0-2202 GCA_964434905.1 uncultured Pirellulales bacterium
GCGCCTGCGACAGATTCGATTCGTTCGAGCGTTCGCACTGGCAGGCCATCTCGCGGGCGGGCTGGCCAAACACCTTCAGGAAGTTGTTGCTGACATCGGGGCTGGGCAACTGTGCAGCGCGGGTTCCCGCAGGCAGGCCCGCGTATTTCTCGTCGACACCCGTCACCAGGCAGATCGCATCGAGCAATTGTTCGGCGGTGAGCAACCGGGTGCGTGCGTGTGAAAAATACTTTACATCCTGACGATTGAATTCGTTCATCCGCGAGCTGAGTTGATAGGTCCGGCTATTGAGAATCGTGCGCATCAATTGTTTCTGATCGAACCCGTGTTCGACGAAGTCGCGTGCCAGGGCCGCCAACAGCTCTGCATTCGAGGGGGGGTTCGACGCGCGGAAATCGTCAACCGGCTCTACGATGCCACGACCCAACAAATGCCCCCACACGCGGTTCACGTGCGCCGCCGCGAAAAACGGGTTGTCTGCCCGCACTAACCAGGCCACCAAAGCCTCGCGGCGATCGTCCTCGCCCGGCAAGTCCGCGTCCCCTTCGAGCGGTAGCCAGGGCTTCATCTGCCTGCCCGTGCGGGGTTGTGTTACCTCGCCGCCGCGTGCCACGGCCACGATCAGTTCTTCACCTCGCGAGCCCGGCTTGCGCTGCACGCGATTGAAAAAGGCACCGATGCCGTAGTAGTTGTCTTGGGTCCAGCGTTCGAAGGGGTGGTTGTGACACTTGGCACATTGAATGCGAATGCCCAAGAACAATTGGGCGGTTGTTTCGGTACAGTCGTTCGTGTCGGCGGCTGAACGAAAGAAGTTGGCCGGCGGACTGTCGAAGGTACTGCCCGTCGCCGTGAGCAGTTCGCTGGCAAAACGGTCGTAGGGGACATTGTCGCGCACGGCCGCGACGACCCAGCGGCGGAACTTGTAGACGCCCGAGGCGGTCAGATTCTTGTTGTTGACTCGCAACAGGTCAGCCCACTTCAGCCCCCAGAATTCGGCGTATTCCGGCCGCACGAGCAGGCTGTCGATCACCCGCGCGCGACGGTCGGCCCCGGTGTCGCTGAGAAATGCTTGCGTTTCGGCCACGGTGGGCAGCACGCCCAAAACGTCGAGGTACACCCGACGCAAGAACTCGTCGTCGGTGGCCCCCTCCGAGGGGAGAATCTGCAGCCGCGAGAGCTTCTCGAACACCAGATCATCGATGTAGTTGGCCGAGGGCGGATTGGTCCAGGCAAAGTTTTCGATCGGCTTCAGGAACGTCAGGTACGAGGTCTCCATGTGCTCCAAGTAGCGCACCAGAATCGCCGTCTCGCCACGATCTTGCGCCACGGCCAGTCCGCCGGCGTCGACCGTGGCCACCGCTTCGTCCGAGCTCGAATAGCAGGCCAGCCGAGTGACATCGCGCACGCTGCCATCGGAAAAGTGCGCCAGCGCCAGGACCTGCTGCCGATCGGCTGGCGCCACCAGCGTGCGCTGCCGAGGGTAAATCTCCACACGCACGCAACGCGCCGTTTCGGCCGTGTCGGGTTTCAAGCCTTGGCCAATCCAATCGTGCAACAAGGCATAGGCAGGATCCCTTTTCGTCATCCGCCGCCCGCCACCGTGCGCCACCTCCATCAACGGCTTGCGCAGCAGCAGGCTGGCCTCGGGCTGGAGCACGTTGGTACGGCGGTTGAAGGCCTCTCGCACCAGCGTTTCGGTATCGAGCACGGGGTCGTAGGCGCGCAGCGACAGGCGAAACCCGCCCTTGCCACTGGGCGAGCCGTGGCAGGCCCCCTGGTTGCAACCTTGCTTGGTCAGCGCCACCTGCGCGCCATAGGTAAACGACACCGGTTCGACGAGCCCTTGGCCCGAAACCGTGCCTTGTGCTTGCGCTTCGAGACCGGCCACGCGCACCGCGACCGTTACGGGGCCATCGGCCACCGGCAGCAACAGGCCACCTTCCAGGCGTACCACCGCTGGATCGCTGGCGACCATTTCCGCGTGCGCCGTCAGATCGCGCACCGTGCCGTCGGCATAGTGGCCGGTCACCACCAAGTGCGTTTCTCGGCGCGAAGTTTCCAACGCGAAACTAGTCGGGTAAACCTCGATCGATTGCGGAGAACCCACCGGGTCGACCGGTGCACGCTCAGCAGCAGGTGCAGGCTCGGCAGCAGGTGCAGGCTCAGCAGCAGGTGCAGGCTCAGCAGCAGGTGCAGGCTCAG
>CAYSXM010000886.1:0-2202 GCA_964434905.1 uncultured Pirellulales bacterium
AACTCCGCGGGCGTATCAAGGTTGGGTGCTAGGGGAATTACCGCTGCCAGGTGGCCAACGCCGCGTCGCCAGGACACCCGCCACGAGCTCGTCGATCGCCGCGGGCAAGTCGTTCTCTGGTAGTTCCAGTGTGACACCCCGCGGGCAGTGCTCGCCAGGGAGGCCGGGTACCGCTCCGAATTGGCAGTCGTCGGACCAGGTCGTGCCTGCCGCAGTCCGACAACAGGCCGTGAACAACGGGGCCAGCCGGTCTTCCAGGGGCAAGCGCGCGGCGTCAACCGGTGGCAGCGCAAACTCGGCCAACCACAACGTTTCGGGAAGGGTCTGCAATTCTCGACGCACTCTGGCGCGGCGTAGCCGATCGCATTCTATCGCGTTTGCCAAACGCTCGCCAAAGGTTGCTTGCCCCGTGCTCCAAGGATCCGCCACGGAATGTGTGCCCAGCCGGTCGGCCGCGCCGCGCGCTACCTGCCTCACCCAGGCGCTGGGCCCCCACAGCGCCACCCAAGGAGAATTCTCTTGCAGGTGCCGCCAAAGCTGCCCCACGGTTTGGCCCGCCGTGGGGTGGAGCCAGGTGGCGGCCACTGTCGCGGCCGGTTCGAGCACGAACGCGCGAACCGCCATCCGCGGGTGCGGCAACACCAGCGGCCCACCCGAGAGCACCAGTTGGTCGATCAACAGCAAGTCGAGGTCGAGTGTGCGTGCGTCCCAGCGCTTGTGGCGCGTGCGACCATGCTGGGTTTCGATGGCCTGCAATCGCGCCCAGAGGGCGTGTGGTTCGAGACGGGTTTCCAGTGTCAAAGCCGCGTTAAGAAACGGGGCCTGCCCGGCTGGGCCTCCGACGGGTGCCGTTTCGAACGTCGGGCTGGTCTCCAGCAGGCGTACGTGCGGATCAGCCCTTAAGGCTTGATGCGCGCCAGCCAAGGCGGCCTGACGGTCGCCTAGATTGGCCCCCAGGGCCACAAGAGCCAGCGGCACAACGACCCTCGCAATTTACAGAGTGGGGAAGTCGGCACCGCGGAAGCCTGCCGCGCAACCAACCACAGGACCCGCTTGCTGACGGTGTAGAGTGTAATGCCACCGGGGGGGAAGACAAAAGGTCTTGGGCACTGTGGGTGGCGCCGGGTGGCCGGAAAAAAACGGGTGGCGCCGAACCAAAGATTCGACGCCACCCGTTGTGCGAAGACCGCAGGGCGATCAGCGTGCAAACAACTCGGAGGGGACATCCGGGCCACGACCCAAAGGCCGTCGACAGTCGATCCCTAGCGTCGCCGCCCCCCAAGATGCCTATACGGGGAATGGCACGCTGTCGCCGCGATGTTCCGCCCAGGAGTAAGTCGTTCGGCTCCTGCCGAACCATGTGCGCGCCCCGACAGCATGCTCGGCAGGTGGCCGAGTTGCCATCAATCCTATATCGAAAACCCCATGCCAGGCATGAGGATACGAACAACACGCACATGTCTCGTTGGGCGAGACCGCAGGCTATTCTCCGGAGGCCCCCCCGATTGTCAAGCAAGAAAAAAACAGTCGAAGAATTCGTCGTGAAAATTCCAAGAAACGAGTTGCATGTTGCGCGCACCCTCGTTTGGGGAAGAGTCGCCCCCCAGGCTCGTTCACCACCCAGGTGAACAATTCCGTGTTGCCTGGCGCGGAGCGCGGAGCGCTACAGAATTCCCAGACGAACTTCGGGGATTTCGCGGCGATGTGACAGTACGGGGAGTTGAGTTCGCAGGGTGCGCACTCGATCCAAATCGATTTCTGCCAGGGCGATTCCAGAGCCCCCTCCGGCATCGGCCAGTACCCGGCCCCAGGGGTCGACTATCAACGACCGGCCGTAGCTCGTCCAGGCAGCCGCGTGCGGACCGTGTTGATTGGGAGCCAACACGTAGGCCAGGTTCTCGATGGCACGGGCACGCACCAGCACTTCCCAATGGTCCTGGCCCGTGGGTTTTGTAAATGCCGACGGCAGTAGCAATAGCTCGGCGCCAGCCGAACTATATGCCTGAAATAAGGCAGGAAATCGCAGGTCGTAGCAAATGGCCAAACCGGCTCGCCCGCAGGGAGTGTCGACCACCACGGCCCGATCGCCTGGCTCGACACACCGCGACTCGGCGAACGCCACCTGGTCGGTCACGTCGACATCGAACAGGTGTAACTTGCGATAGTGGGCCAGCGTTTGACCCTGAGGGCCAAACAACAAAC
>CAYSXM010000887.1:0-2194 GCA_964434905.1 uncultured Pirellulales bacterium
CGCGATACAGCGACACCTGGCCGGCCGGCATGAAGGCCCGGATGCCATGCACCTGGCACTCCAGCCCTCCTTTGTTCACGCCGGTTACCGTTGCCTCGACTACCAACCCTTCTTCGATTTCCGACCAATCGCTCACTTCCACGCTGCCGCCCGGCACCGATAGATCGTACAGCCCCTCTTCCGCATCGAACCGTCGGACGATCACTTCGAAGGTCGCCCCCACCGCCGGTGGCTCCGAGAATTGTGCCAAGGGCAGCACCCCCTGGTGTCGCGTCCCCAACTCGACAAATACCGATTCGCGATGCACCGACAGCACCCGGCCCACTCGCCGTGCGTCGCGTGCCAACTCTTGATTGGCCGCCTCGGCCGCCGGATCCGAGATCATTTCGTCGAGTGAGCCTTCGCCCAAAGCGTCAGCCAATTCTTGTTCCAGTTCCGGCGACAGCGACGCACGAATGTTCGGCCGCTCGACCGTAATCTCCGGCAGCAAAGGCGGCACCGGCACGCGATCGCCCGGCCGCTTGCGCCGGCCACCGCGCCGACGATCACCACCCAGCTCGCCAGCTTCGCCAGCCGTGTCATTCGCCGCCGACACGCCGGTCGAAGTCCCCTCCGCGACGGGTAACTCGGGCGCAGCCGAGGGGGCCGGGTGTGCCCAGGGGGACGCGCTCGCCGCGGTGCCATCCGTCGCACCGGCACCCCCGACCGTTTCACCGATCGCACTTCCCGGCGTCACCGTGCCCTCGGGTGCCGCGGCACGCGTCGCCGCGATCGTTCCCCCCGTCACCGGAATAGGATGCGCCGGCGGCTTCCAGTCGGGCCGCTGGCTGCCGATTTTGATTCTGGGCTTCGATCCTTCCGCGGCAGATGCTGCGGGTGTTTCACCTGGTTTGGCCATCTCGCCGCCGGCGACCGGCTCGCCAGAAGCGACGGGGGCTGGCCGGGGCTGTTCGGACTCGGGATGCGTTTCGTTGGTCATGTTCGACAAAGGTAAAAGATGGCCGAACCCAATTGGGTCGGGGCGGGGGTAATTAGCGACCGGCGACTCGGGCCCAGTTTATCAACGCCATCGGCTACCCGGTAGCCGCGCCATCACCTGCCATGATCAAGGCGGGAAACCACCCCCAGGGGTCGAGTTCTCCTGCACGGTCCGGCTACAGGTACCCCAACCTAGGGAGCAGCCCGTTGAAGAATGCGACGTGCGTCTGACTTCCGAGGCGTTATCCGCGGCAAACATCGTGGCCGAGGTCAGCCTGGCCGCGACCTGCCCGGCCGCGACCACCCACCCCTGCCTTTCTCCGTGTCTGCATTTCTCTGCTTCTGCACCCCTCTGCTTCTCCGTGGATAGTTTGTCTGGTCGTGCATCCGCCAGCGCCGGGGCGCCAGGCGGGGTGCCGCGGGGGACACCGGTTTTCCCGCACCCTGGTGTTTGCAGCGTGGGCATTTCCTGCGCCGCTACACGTGCCGCGCCCCACGCTGTCGCCTTTGCAGCAACACGCCCTGGAAAATTTCGCGTCTAGACCAACAGATCGCTGATGATCCGCGCGTCGCTGACCACCGCGTCGGTCAAGCTGTCGTCGCGACCATCGTAGGGATAGGTCAGCCGCAGGTGATCGAGCCCCAGTGCCGTGAGCAGCGTGGCGTGAAAATCGTGAACCGTTACCACGTTTTCGACTGCGCGGTAGGCAAATTCATCGGTGGCGCCATGTTGATAACCTCGCCGGAACGGCCCGCCGGCGATCCACATGGTGAAGGCGTGTCGGTTGTGGTCCCGGCCGTCGCTTCCTTGTGAGATTGGCAGCCGCCCAAACTCTCCAGTCCAGATCACGATCGTGTCGTCCAGCATCCCCCGCGCTTTCAGGTCGGCCACCAAGGCAGCGCTCGGCTGGTCGCTGCGCAAGCATAGGCTGCGCAACTGCTCTGCATTCTTGTTGTGCGTGTCCCACGGCTGACCGTGCAAGTACAGTTGCACGAATCGCACGCCACGCTCGACCAGCCGCCGCGCCAACAGACACCGCCCCCCATAATCGGCCGTCTCGGGCCGATCGAGTCCGTAGGCCGCACGCGTTCCCGCCGTTTCGTCCGCCAGATCCAACACCTCGGGTACGGTCGATTGCATCCGCGCGGCCATTTCAAAATCGGCAATCCGGGCGGACAATTCGTTCTGTCCTGGCCGACCCGCCAGGTGGTCGTG
>CAYSXM010000888.1:0-2178 GCA_964434905.1 uncultured Pirellulales bacterium
GTCCAGCCGCCACGTTGTTTCGCGCCTGGCGTCCCTCGACACCAGCAAGATATTCGGCCAACGGCAGGCTGTCTCCGTCGGCGGCGGTCGCCACAGCGCGCACACGCCATGCGGTGGGGCCCCAGACCTGGCCCCGTGCCGGAACCGGGCAGAGTTCATACGGCACGCGCGGCGGCAATTGGGCAGGGCCCAGCGCTTCCAGCAACTCAGTCACATAGGGGCTAGGCAACAACGGCTGTGCCTTGTCGTCGAGCGCTGCGAAGCTCAGCGTCAAGCGTCGCTGGGCGCGGGTCACCACCTCGTAAAACAGCAGTAGCTCTTCGGCCTGGCGTTCCGTGTTCAAAACCACCGGTAAACCCGCCTCGAACCACTGCCGCAATTCGGCTTCGCTAACCAGTTGATCTTGTCTTTCAGACTGTGGAAACGATCCCTCTCCCAGCCCCACCACGAAGACATAGGGCGCGGCCAGGGCCCGCACGCTGGGCGCCGACAGCACCCGCACCCGGCCGGTCTCGACAGGCAGGCTGGTCACCAGTTCGTTGGCCAGCAGATCCTGGAACCAGGCATCCCACGCGGCGCGATCCAATTCCGGGGGCGCGGCACCGAGCCAGCGCGGCAGACGCTCCAGCTCGTCAAAAGCCTCGTCCAGCCGGTGCCATGCCGCGGCATCGAGCGCGTGGGCCGGTGAGCTTGGGTCGGCAGCCGCTGCGGTCAGCCCCAGTTCCCCTGCAAACTGGCCGAGTGCCGCGCGCCACGCGCTCGGCGTGCCGCGCTCTGGCAAAGATTGACAGGCTGCCTGCAACCGCGCGAATAGGGCGCCGGCTGGGCGACCGTGTTCCAGCCAGGTGTTGTGGTTCTCGGGCTGCGCCCCGGAACTGCGAGGGTTGTTGTTGCCCAGCGATAATCGCAAAGCCAATTGCGATTGAAGCGCTGCCGACCCCGAGGGTATCTGGAGCTTGCGAACCACCCAGGCGGCCGCGCTGGCCGCAATGCCCGCTTGCCAGGCGGGCCAGATGGGCTGCAAATAGTTGTGCTCCAGGGCGGTCAACAGATCGGCGTATTGCCAGTCGCGATATGCCAGGTTCCAGAACAGACGCAGTGCCTGGCAGACCGGTGCCGAGGCCAACGGTCGCCCCGCCTCTATCGCCACAGGCACGCCGACCTCGTCGAAAGCGCGCCGCAGCCCCGGTGCCAAACTGGCCAACTGCCGGACCACCACCAGTATGTCGTCCGGTACCACCCGCTGGCCGGCGTCGCCCTCGACCAGCAGACGTTTGACCGAGACGGCCACCTCCTCCAACTCTAGGCGGGGGCTGGCGGCGGCCACGATTTCCAACCCTGCGACACTGGGGGCCGGCTCGACGAGTCGCGGGTCGACAAACAGCCAGCGCTCTACGTGTGCCAGGCCCACGGGCAGGGCGCGGCGCCGGGCACACCACTCGATTTGGCAGTCGGGGTGATGCTTGCGCAGCAATTCCAGTGTCTTGCGGCTCTTGGTGAAGAGCGCTTCACGTCCGGGCTCTGGTTCCAGCGGCAGCGTCACGGTGACTTGTTCGACGTAGGTTGCCAGGTGTTCCAAAATCTCGTGTTGGGTACGCGTGAAATCGGTAAATCCGTCGACCGCCACGGCGCGCAGCGCTTGATAGGGCGCTTGTGGCCCCTGTTGCAGTAGCGAGCGCGCCGTCCAGAATCGACCCTCGGCGTCGTAAAGCTGGTGTTCAGACAGCAGCTCCTGGTAGCGCTGGTACAGTGCGTGCAATTCCAGGTGCTTGGCCGTGGCCCCCGTACGGCGACACGCCCTGAGAAAGTCGTCGGGCCAGATTTCCAGCCGTTTCAACTCGCGCACCAATTGTTCGACCAGGCTCACCAAACCGGCCGTGCGCGCGATCGGCGAAAAATAAGGTAGCCGACCTTGGTCTAGCGCCTCGTCGACCAGGCGACGAATCAAGTAGCGTCGCACACTGCTGGAAATCGGCCGGACGGCATTCGCGGAAGCGGCCACCAGGTGCTCGGCGAATTGGTCGAAGGTGACCACGGCCGGTCGAAAACAGCCGGCTAGCTCGGGACCAAGCAGGCTTCCTCGCACGGCGCTGGCCGCGCGTTGGGTGGGAGTGAGCCACAGCAACGATCCAGGGGGGTCGCTGGCCAATCGCGATCGATAGTCGCACAACAACCGCG
>CAYSXM010000889.1:0-2177 GCA_964434905.1 uncultured Pirellulales bacterium
ACCAACTCGCGACGGAGGTGGGAGACCGGGCACCGAACGCACGAGCCTACCGAACCGCAAGGTTCCGCTAGCCACGCATTCGTGCAATCGGGCTCGCATTGCGCCCCAGCAGGGGGCCGCTAGCAGCGCGTTGGAGAATTCGACCGGCCGCACTAACTTCGGCGACGACGAACCGCCACGCCCAGCCCGGCCAGGGCCGAAACGGCCAGCGCCCAACTGCTCGGTTCAGGGACGCGCTGGAAGTAGCTGGAGGCCACATAGTTGGCCACCGCATTGCCCAGCGTGATCCCGTCGCGCTGGTCAAAAATCCAGTGGATTCCCAGATAGATTCGACTAGTGCCGTTTTCACCCTCGGGTGAATTTTCCAAGCCCACGTCCAACGGACCCATCTGGGTAAACCGTGTGTAGTCGCGAATTCCGCCCGAATTCGGTTCATCGGAAGTCAGAAAATAGGTGGGGTTGTTGCCCAAGGTACCGTCGATAGCGTCGAAATCGTTGGTGCCGAAAAACGCTTCCAGGCTCTTGAACGTCGCGCCACCCATCGTGGCATGTCCCGACGTCCAGGCCGGAAACGGCGGTGTGAAATCGTCGGTGCTGCTCAACGGATCGTCACCGGGCGCACCCAGCGGCTGCCAAGTGTCATCTTGAATGGTGTCCGGGTTACCGTCGCTGTCGGCTTCCTGAATGGCTGCGATGGGGCGCCAGAAATTGTATTTGAATTTCGCGTCCCAGGCGGTGATGGCCGCGTCGGCCATGGCCACCGATGTCATGGCAAACAACCGCGCATTGTCCTCTACCGAGGTACCTGCCTGGGTGGCAATTTCCGCCACATTCTGATTGAACAGCAGCGGTGGCGGGCCCAACGTGGGATGGTCGTACCCCCAGAACAAACCGATGCGCGTCTGTTCCGCGCTGCGGCTTGCGCTGGTCAGTTCGCCCAAATCCTTCACTTGGTTGAAGGCCTCGGTATAGGCCTGGCTGGTGAGGGCGGGAATCGGCGGCAAGGCATTGACATAGTCGGCCGAATTGGGAATCGCAAACGGGGTCACCATGCCCCAGCCCGGGCCCCAAGCCGACTGGCCCGACCGGGGGCGCCACTCGCCCGGATCGGTGCCCGGCATGTAGGCGATCATGTCGTCGGAGTGGTCTCCGACACGCGACGCGAGATACTGGGCTGCAATATCGTGGCCCAGCGCGATGCCGTTGGTGCGGTGAATGCCTGCAGGAATTGCCCCCATCCGCAGGTCGTAGTCCTCAGTCAGAATGGCTTGGTCGTCCGCGTGCGCGCCATAGGTGTGCGACAAGATCTCGTAGGCCGCCCGGTTCGCCGCAGCTTCTACCGATGTCTGCGACGGAGCGTCGAAATCGACCAGGAACGGGGAGTGGGTGCGATGAACCGCCTGGAAAGCGTCGTACATCGCGCCGTTGAGCATCGCCATCGTGCGCGTGGCCCAACCAGGGTTGGCGTGGTTCGTCACGTGTCCACCTTCGTGTTTGGCCACGTGTCGAAAGGTGGAGTTCCAATCGACGATGATGTCGCCAGCCGAGACGCTAGCGGCCGCACAAACAACGACCAAACTGCACATCCACGCACATCGTCTTCCGCCTAGTCTGCTCATCGCTGCGATTCCTTAATAGTTGTTCCCAGAGCTTGCGACGTGGTGTTTATCGTGTCAGTTGGCCAGAGTTGTGAGAATGCTATCGGGATTGCGCAACAGGAAAATTGGTAATCGTGCCAGGTGCCCCTCCACAAACGGCCACGGCTGTTGGGCCTCGAAACCGTCGGAGCCTCGGGGCAGATCGGCCCCAGAGCGGTGGACCGAGCGCTAGCGGCGAACTCCGTGAGATAGTCGCTTCCGCGCGTTCGCGGCAGCACACCTCGCGAGTGCCGCCAACAAGGACCAAGCGACCAGTTTTCGGGCTCCAATGCAAATGCCCCCACGCAAACCCCAGCGGGATTCACACACGGCATTCGCTCTCAGCCGAGGCTCACAAGCGTTCCTTTCGACCTGCGACAAGGCATCGGTAGGCCGGGGTCATTCCTGCCTGAACGGCTGATGAGAAGAGTGAACTTATCGCCGCCCGTTGGCTCTCTGAGGCCTAGTCTCCAAGGTATTGTCTGTCGGGGGGTGATCAAGAAAAATCCGTGTATTTTGTCCCAACAATTCGCGGCAAAT
>CAYSXM010000890.1:0-2174 GCA_964434905.1 uncultured Pirellulales bacterium
AGCGAAAGTGCTCTCCGCTCACCTCGAAGTTGCCGACGCGCAGTAGCCTTCTTCCGAGCGTCCCCTGGTACGCTGCCAACTCGGCACGTGCCCGCGCGGACGATGCCGCGTCGAGGCCTTCCACCCAGTCGGCATTCGGAACATATCGTTCGTGCCGTGTCACTTCGCCCAATTGGACCGTGGAATCTGCCGTCGTTAGCTGCACCAACTCGCCAGGCCAGAATGTGAACATCCCTTGCCACAACACCAGGCCGGACAAACCGGCGATCATCGCCAGACATAACATCAGCGCCGCGCTGCACAGCCACAACGCCGGCTCGCCGTGTGCAGCTAACGGCGTCGGGCGCGATCGGGATCTGGCGGCCACGGCGCTCATAGCTCAAAAGCCCTTCGCCGAAATCGCTGGCGCACTACCTCGGCCGCGGTATTCACTACAAAAGTCAGCAAGAACAACACGAGCGCCGAAAGAAACAACGTGCGGAAATGCGTGCTGTTGCGTGCGGCCTCCGGCAACTCGACGGCAATATTGGCCGACAAGGTCCGAAAACCGTTGAACACATTCCAATCCATCACCGGGGTGTTGCCCGCCGCCATCAGCACGATCATCGTTTCACCAACGGCGCGGCCGAGTCCCACCATCACCGCCGAAAACAAGCCGCTCGTGGCAGTGGGTAAGATCACTCGCACGGCCGTCTGCCACCGTGTGGCACCAGCCCCCAACGAGGCACTGCGCAGCGCATCGGGTACCGCCGATAACGCATCCTCGGCCAAGGTATATATCAACGGGATTATCGCGAACCCCATCACAAAACCCACTACCAGTGCATTGCGTTGTACATAGGTGCCGAGCAACCCCCCTCGCACATCGAATCCAGCGCAGTCGAGTAGCTCTGCCGCCGCGACGGCTAGTCCGAGGATCAGCGCTACCGCGGAAACAAGCTTGGCCGATTCAGCCACCGCCCCCACGCCACGATGCCGGGCCAAGAGCCTGGCACGCAACCACGGATTGACCCACCGCGCCAGCAACCAACCCACCGCCAAACAGGCCATTGGCAGCGTCACCAACAGCCAACCTCCCGCCGCGCGCCCGACGTGCCCTCTTCCATCGAGCCATTGTTTCAAGTCGCCTACAAACCATGTACGCTCAATCCATCGGCCAGCCGCGGGGGCCAGGGCCAGCGCTGTCGCCACCACGGTGCCGACCATCAGCCACCGGTACCGCGCGCCGCGCACCAGCCAAGGCGTGGGTGCCGTTTGCCATATTGCGGCTGCCAGAAACACCAGCGCGGGAACCAATCCTCCGGCGGCCAACAGGGTGGGAATGACATCCTCGACCCAGGGTGCAATGACGAGCGCCGCAATAAACCCCAGCACCACACTGGGCAGGCTTGCCATCAACTCGATGATCGGCTTGATCCGTGCCTTGACTCGCGCCGACAGGAATTCACTGGTGTATACCGCCGCCGCGAGTGCCACCGGCACCGCAAACAGCAACGCGTACAGCGTGGCCTTGAGTGTGCCAAAAATCAGCGGCCAGAATCCCAGCTTCGGCTCGGCGTCGTTGCTGCCGCCGGTCGACTGCCAAACGTGCTCGGGCCCGGGGTAGTTTTCATACCATACGGGGCGAAACAGCGCCCGCCAGGTCGCTTCCGGATAGCCCACATCGACCCGGGCGCGGACCACGCTACGCCCTGTCAGTCCGATCAACAGATCATCCTTGGGCGACAGCGCCACGGCCCGCACCACACCGGCCGATGGCAGCCCGCACAGCAGCTCGCCCGTGGTCACATTGAACAACGCCATCCGGCCATTCCCTTGCGCTGCCAAGGCCACGCGCCTGCGCCGGGAAACCGACATCGCAACCACACTCGACTCGTGAGCGAACATTTCGCGGGCACGCACCAACAGCGCGCCGTCGCTCGTTTCCGCCTCGGTCGGCTTGACCAAGAACCAGACGCCGATCCGTCCGCGCGAATCGCCAATCAACATCGTGGCGCGACTGCTCTGCGCCGTGAAACTGGTGATCGTCGCGTTCTCGGGTACCGCGCGCACGCGCTCGGCCAACAGCGGCTTCGCCAAGTCGTGCAGGTCGAAGCGGTCGATCTGGCCATCGCCACGCAGCACGCACAAACTTGCTCCGTCACCCAACAAGAGCAGCCCCTTCGGCCGCGCCC
>CAYSXM010000891.1:0-2170 GCA_964434905.1 uncultured Pirellulales bacterium
ACATCGAGCACCACGCCGCCGTGTGCCTTGCCCGCGCGCCAGCCGCCAGCCGTGTCGGTTTCGCCCAGCGCCGTGACGTACTTGGGTTGGCCATCGACCAGTGCCAGGCCGTTCAAGTGGCAGCGGTCCTCGGGCACCAGATCGCTGACAAACGGCGGCCGCCAGATGGGCTCGAAACTATAATCCTCGCTCAATCGGGCCAGGCACGAGAACCGCGTATTCACCAGCCACAGGTGATCGCTCCCATAGGCCAGGTCGTGCGCGTGCAAATCGCCGGTTTGATAGCGCACTCGCGGCAAGTACAGCGCGTCGTATCGGCCGGGATGTTCTTCCAGATAGTCGCCCGCCAAGGCCGGTGCATCGGCCAAGGTCCACAGTTCGTGCCGCGTGACCAGCGCCATGCGCCGACCCTGCGTGGCCAGGCCCAAGGGCTTGGGGAAATCGCGCATCAAGAGCGATAGTTGACTGCCGTCCCATCCCAAGAAGGCCACCTTGCCCGCCTGATAGGTCGTCACGGCGATTGATCCGCCCGACTGCGCCACCCACTGGGGAAAACCTTCTGAGGCGCGCACTGCAATACTGGCCCGCGCCGGATCAAACTCTGATTGGTTATTCATGATTGCCTGCCCTTGATCGAACTGCCCTCGAACACCACACCCTGGCACGCTGGCCTGGAGCAACGTGCCGCGACAATCGCCGCGTACGAAGCGCGGTGGTGGCGCACCACACGCACGGGAACCAAGACGGGGAATCGCCCCGCGAAAACCGCCGAGAGCAGCGGCCAAAAGAGCTGCGCCACGAGCGCGCACCCCGAGTGCGTCCGCCCGCGCAAGCGGTTAGTCGACCGGCGCCCACGGCGCGACGGCCGAACCGCGCACGGCCCAGCGGGCCGGCGCAATTGCCTCGGTTCGCTGCTCATTGTTCCGGAGAAAAGAGCGGCGAGTTCGCCACGCGTCTCTGTTCCGCAAAGACTGCGCGTTAGACTCTGCCTTGTTCCGACATCCAAACCGATCCACACCCGCAAGTCAAACAATTTGCGGGGCAAGTTCCGCGCAATCCGTGTCACGAGCGCAATCCGCGCTGCCACCCTATTCGCGAAGAACCGCGAAGTTCATCATGTTTGGGTCGCTAGCCAGGGTCAAGCAATTTTCCCAACCAAGGCTAACCGAACCGGGCGTGATACCGGCCAGACAGCCGCAAAAGGTAGGCTCGTCAGCCCTGCGGCCCATCGCAGCTCGCACGCCCCAGAGATTACAGTGAGGGGGGCGCCACCCAACCTGAAGGCGGTGCGGGCTGCCGGCCAAGCAGGCCGCCTTGAGTTCAGCGCAGCCCCTGGGGAATTTTGCGCATAAAAGAATTCAGCGCATAAAAATAGCCTCTGCAGGTGGGGCAGGGACCTGCAGAGGCGGTGCAAGCAACCGAAGTCGCTCACACGGTTTCCAAGATAACAGAGCTAGGTTATCGCACAAGTGTTTTTTTGAAATTCCAATCCTTTGCTCGATATTCCGAGCGAGCTTTGCTGGCCGATTGAAGCAGGCGGAAACGCCACCCGCTAATTTGGGGCCCACGTTCGGGGGACCAGGAAACGAGGAGCACTAATCCATGGGCATTTACAGCGACTACGTCTTTCCGCACATCCTCGACTTCGTGATGAGTACCAAGGCGATGCGCCGCGAACGAGCGCGGTTGCTGTGCGACGTGGGGGGCGACGTGCTGGAAATCGGCTTTGGCACCGGCCTGAACTTGGCCCACTATCCGGCCAACATCGAGCGGCTGTCGGTGATCGACCAGGCCGACATGCTCAGCCGCAAGGTGGCCCGGCGGATTGCCGCAGCGCCGTTTCCAGTCGAGCGACACACGCTCGACGCCGCACGCTTGCCGTTCGATGCCAACCGTTTCGATTGCGTGGTCAGCACCTGGACCCTGTGCAGCATTGCCGACGTGACGGCTGCTCTGGCCGAAGTGCGCCGGGTACTGCGCCCCGGTGGCAAGCTGTTGTTCGTCGAGCATGGCCGCAGCGACGACCCTCGCACTGCCGCCCGACAAGATCGCTGGAATCCGCTGCAACAACGGATTGGCGTGGGCTGCAATCTCAACCGGCCGATCGACCAGTTGGTGCGTGCCTCGGGGCTCGATGTCGATCGGCTGGAACGGTACCAGATGCCCGGCA
>CAYSXM010000892.1:0-2167 GCA_964434905.1 uncultured Pirellulales bacterium
CGCGCGCGGTGCCCATCGGCCCTGCCTGTGTGCCCTCACAACCGCCCCAAGTGACACACCGTCTGGACTATTTTCTAACGAATTTGCAACGAAACGATGAACTTGTGCTATAGTCGAGAGAAGCTTCAGAGAACCCGGCTGGATGGCTTGGTTGCCTCGGGGGAGAACACCATGCGCCGCCTGATATTGGTCTTGTTCCTGCTTGGTTTACTGGTTTCCGCAACCGGCGCGCTTGCCCAGTCGCCGAACGTTCAATACGTCGTGCAGCCGGGCGACACGCTGCAGAATATCGCCGCGCGCTTCGGGACGACGTGGCAGGCGATTGCCCAACTCAACAACATTCCGAACCCGAACGTGATTTACGTGGGCCAGGTACTGCTGATCCCGGTCGGTTACGTGCCGCCGCCCACCACACCCCCGCCGAGCGGCGTCAACACGGTCTATCACGTTGTCTTCCGCGATACGCTGGCGCTGATTGCCGGCTGGTATGGTACGAACTGGCAAACTTTGGCGAGCCTCAACGGGTTGGCCAACCCGAACCTGATCTTCGCCGGGCAATCGCTGCTGGTACCAGCCGCGCCCAACCGCACCGCCAACTACACGGTTCGCCGGGGCGATACGCTCGGCAACATCGCCTGGCGCTTCAGCACGACCGTTGGCGCGATCACATCCCGTAATGGCATTACCAACCCGAACCTGATCTTCACGGGGCAATTCCTGGCTATTCCGTACTAGGCGCAATCAGCGCCCGAACCTCGGTCCGTATTTCGGTGAAGGAGAGTCTTTCCATGCGTCGAATAGTCGTCCTGTCGAGCGTCCTGGTCGTCCTGGCGCTGCTGCTGATCCCGGTGACCGCGATGGTCTCGGCGGCGCCGGCGCAGCAAACGACCACCACCTATGTCGTGCAATGGGGAGATACGATGTTCAGCATCGCGGTGCGCTTCAACACCACGGTGCAGGCTATCGCCCAGGCCAACAACATCACAAATCCGAACCTGATCTTCGCCGGCCAGACCCTGATTATTCCGACTGGCGGCACAGTTCCGCCGACCGCCCCGCCTGCGACGCCGGGCGGCACGGTGATCTACACCGTTCAGCCGGGCGACTATCTCGCCAAAATCGCCCGCCAGTTCAACACGACGGTATCGGCGATTCTGTCGGTGAACAACATTCCGAACCCGAACCTGATTTTCCCCGGCCAGCAGTTGGTCATCCCGACGGGCGGTACAACCCCACCGCCAGCTACCTCGATGCCGGCCACGCCACCACCAGCGGCAACCTCAGTACCGGCTACGCCGCCGCCTGGCGGTCAAACCATCCACGTCGTGCAGCCGGGCGAAACGCTCAGTTCAATCGCCCGCCGCTATGGCACGACGACGACGGCCATCGCCCAGGCTAACGGCATCGTCAATCCGAACCTGATTTTCGTCGGCCAGCAGTTGATCATTCCGGTGGGCGGCACCGCGCCGCAACCGACGGCCGTACCCGGTCAGCCGACGGTACCGCCGCCCAATCCCGGCTCCGGCTTTGAGTTAGGTGGCCAAACGTTCAACTTCGCGCATCCCAACGAGATGCGGCAGTCTGGCATGCGCTGGGCCAAGATTCAGGTGCGCTACAACCTCGGCAATCCGCCGTCCATCGCACAGGGCGCAATTGACACGGCGCACAGCCAGGGCTTCAAGGTGCTGCTGAGCGTGCTGGGCGACCCCGGCCAACTCGGCGCGAATCCCGGCGCATACTACAGCCAGTTCGCCAGCTTCCTCGGCGGCGTGGCGGCGCTCGGCCCCGATGCCATCGAGGTATGGAACGAGCAGAATATTGACCGTGAGTGGCCGGTTGGGCAGATCAGCCCCAGCGCCTACACGCAGATGCTCAGCCAGGCGTACACCGCCATCAAGATCGCCAACCCGAACGTGCTTGTGATCAGCGGCGCGCCCGCGCCGACCGGCTTCTTCGGCGGTGCCTGCACTGGCAACGGCTGCGATGACAAGCCCTTCATTCAGGGCATGGCCGCGGCCGGAGCGGCGAATTACGCCGACTGCATCGGTGTGCACTACAACGAAGGCGTTGTGCCGCCGAACCAGACCAGTGGTGACCCCCGCGGCAACCCGAACCACTACACCCGCTACTTCCCGACGATGGTGAACACGTACGCTCAGGTCTTCCC
>CAYSXM010000893.1:0-2163 GCA_964434905.1 uncultured Pirellulales bacterium
GCGAATCTTCCAGGTCGGCCATGTACATCTTGGCACCGGAATTCAGCGCGTTGATCACCATCTTGCGGTCGACCGGCCCGGTAATCTCCACGCGCCGATCGAGCAGGTCAGCCGGAATCGGCGCCACCTTCCAATCGGCCTGGCGAATCTGCGCAGTCTCGGTCAAGAAATCCGGATTCCAACCAGCATCCAATTGCCGCTGTACGTCCTGGCGACGCGCCAACAGCTCGTGCCGGCGCGCATCGAAGGCACGCTGCAACTTGGCCACAAAAGCCAGCGCGGCGGGCGTGAGAATCGCCTCGCACTCCGGTGGAACAGGGGCCAGCAGTTCAATGCCCGACGCGCGCGAAGTGGTCGCAGTCGACGCCATGGAGGGAAATCCTTCGAGGTTTTCGGAACAAGGGAACGCAAACCTGCTGCCAGCCAGACGCCCGACACTACCGCAGCCGACCGCAAAACGGCAGCGGTGCCTGCTGCCAACCTGCCATTGTCGATACTATCGAAAACGTTAATCATTGGACATGATAATTGCTTCAATAGTTTGTATTGCCCTCATGCATTAAATAATGTGTATTGATGGGCGCTATATTTGGCCCCCGCTCGGGCATTTTGCCCCTGCCAGACCAACCAGCGCCCGTCGAGGCCCCTGCCCATGCCGGCCCAGTCGAACGCACAGTACTACAAACAGAACCGCTTGCAGCAATTGCGTGGCTTCTGCTACGCCGCACAGACCGGCAACATTTCCAAGGCCGCCGAGCGGCTATTTCTCAGTCAACCCTCGGTCTCGCTACAAATCCAGGCGCTAGAACGAGAATTTCGCTGCACCTTGTTCGAACGTCGCGGCCCCCGCATCACGCTCACGCCCGACGGCAAGATGCTCTACGAACTAGCCGCGCCATTGGTCGAGGAAATTGACCAATTGCACGAGACATTCAACGCCCGGCGCGGGGCGGTCGAGAGCGGCCGGCTCGACATCGCCGCGGGTGAATCAACGATTCTGTACATCCTGCCGCGCATCGTGCAGCAATTCGCCCAGGTGCATCCTGGCATCGAGCTCAAGCTGCACAATGTGACCGGGCGCGACGGACTGGCCATGCTGCGGGCCGACGAGGTCGATTTCGCCGTCGGCTCTATGATCGACGTGCCCGAAGACATCGAGTATCGGCCCACGTTTTCTTATGACCCGGTTCTGATCGCGGCTGAAAACCACCCCCTGGCCAAGAAAAAGCGGGTCACGATCCAAGACGTGGCACGTCACCCGTTGATCCTGCCCCCCCGGCACCTGACCACCTGGCGCGTGGTCGATCTGGTGTTTGAACAACACAACTTGAAGTACCAGGTGCAGCTCGAAGCGGGGGGTTGGGAGGTCATTAAGAAGTATGTCGAACTGGGGTTGGGCGTGTCGGTGGTGACCAACATCTGCCTGACCGGAAACGAAAAGCTGGTGGCAATTCCACTCGGCAAGTACTTTCCCAAGCGCACCTATGGATTGGTATTGCGCAAAGGAAAATTCCTATCACCCCAGGCGCAGCGCTTCATCGAGGTCATGAGCCAAGACGTGCAGGGAGCCAAACGGCGCCGGTAATCCCTGGTGGGAGCGATATAAACCTTTTTTTTGTCGCCTCTCTAGTCCGAGCGTGGCGCGAGTTCGGAATCCGGTCATTTGGAAATTGAAGGCCACAAGCAATTTAGGCCGGTGACATCGCATATGCCGATCCTAGTTGGTGAAATCGAGGCACTCTTCTGCTATCCGGTTAAGTCCATGCGCGGCGAGCCGGTCGAGGTTGCCGAGCTGGGCTGGCACGGTCTGGAAGGCGACCGGCGCCTGGCCCTACGTCGGGTTGGCGATCGCGGCGGTTTCCCCTGGCTCACCGCCTCGAAGCTTCCGGAACTGATTCTCTTCGCGCCGCAGCGGCAGGGACAGGCCGTGGTTGGTAATTTCACGACGCACGTTCGTACCCCGGAAGGAGAAAGCCTGCCTGTGTTCGGCCCGGAATTGGCGCTTGACATCGGTCGCCGGCATGGTTCACCCGTCGAGATGGTGCACCTCAACCGAGGCATCTTTGACGAAGCGAGCGTGTCGCTGATTACTTCCGCCACGATCAGCGAAATCGGCAGACTGGCGGCGCTGCGACCCGATGTCCGGCGCTTCCGACCGAACAT
>CAYSXM010000894.1:0-2160 GCA_964434905.1 uncultured Pirellulales bacterium
TTTGATGAGGGGAGAGGAGCAGTCCACCCGGCTGCTCCTCTCCTACTCGACCGTTCACTTCCTTAGCGTTTAGCCAAGGCGGCGACAGGGCACACTGCCCGCGCGCTACACCATCACGCTGCCGCCGCGCATGCAGCAGTTTTTGAATTTCTTGCCTGATCCACAGGGGCAGAGGTCGTTGCGCCCGACCTTCTGCGCGCGGTTGCGAATCGGTTCGACCTTCTTGCCAGCGCCGTCCGAGCCCTCGATCGCCTGTTGCTGTTGTTGACCAATGTCACTGGACGGCTGGGGTGCCTGATCGTGAATCGCAGCCCGCTCCACCCACATTGCTCCCACGAATCGCTCGTCGAGTTGCTCGATGCGGAATACCAGATCGGTCACGCGTTCGTCCACCGATCGCCACATCTGCTCGAAGGTTCGCATCCCCTCGCGCTTGTATTCCACCTTGGGGTCGACCTGGGCATACGTGCGCAGACTCACGCTCGAGCGCAGATGGTCCATCGCCAGCAGGTGATCTTTCCACGCTGCGTCGAGAATCTGTAGTACCAGGGCCCGCTCCATCCGACGCATTTCTGGATGGAAGTGCTCGTCCACGGCCGTCACCAGGCGGTCATCAATGGCCTCGCGACTGAGACCACCTAGTTCCTCGTCCGAAAACTTGACATGCAGCCGGTCGCGCATCCATTCCGCCAGTGCCGGCATCGATCCGTTGCTACCACCCCCGGGCGAAACCGTCTGGGCCCTGCTCGAGCCAAACACCTTGGCCAACCGATGGCGCCCTTCCTGCAGTGCGTCGCCGGCCGCGACTTGCTGCTGCCGGCTGTGTTCCAACAGCAGCGCGTGCAATTCCTCGCGCGGCTTGGACTTGAACTCGTCTTCGGGCAAATCGACCGCGAACCGGTCGCGTGCCCAAGACACCAGCTTGTCGCGGTCGTACCGTTTCTGTCCTTGCGCATCGCGGGTGGTGAAGCGATACAGCCCGGCCAAGACGGGAAATGCCACCTCCTTCTGGTCATAGGCGGCCCGTGCCTTGGCACGCACTAGTTGCTTGGCACTTTCCGTGTCGGCACCGCGCAGTTCCTCGATTTCCATCGCCAAGCCAAACTTGTGCTGTACCCAGGCGCACGCGGCGCGCAAGCCGAATTCGTCCTCCAGGAACCGCGCCCCTTCCTGGCAGTCGACCGCGGCAATCGCGGCGTGGGCTTCCTTGATCAGCAATTCCGATACTTCGTCGCGACCCACCTTCTTCAGCTCGCGATCGCGCAGGTTCAGCCGCCAGCGCGCGTTGGCCAGCTTGGCCAGCGCTTCCCAGTTCCACTCGCTGGGGTCGTCGTCTTCCGGCAGGTTTTCCTCAATCGCCTCGAACACCTGGTTCTCGGCCGCGCGCTGCGCTTGGTCCTTGGCAAAGGTTTCCGCTGCGGCGAAGTCGAGACCTCGAAAATCGTTCGCATCGAACTCCATGGTGAACAGGCCACCCGCCCACTGAGCAAACGACTGGGTGCCATAGTTCTTGTCGAGGAACTCGCCGAAAAACTCCTCCACCTGAGCATCGATCATCACCAGGATCAAACTCTTGGCGTTGGCGCCGTCTAGTATTTGTTGGCGATAGCCGTACACGCGCTTCCGCTGCTCGTCCATCACCTCGTCATATTCCAACAGGCTCTTGCGCA
Source organism: uncultured Pirellulales bacterium (assembly GCA_964434905.1). Lineage (GTDB taxonomy): Bacteria > Planctomycetota > Planctomycetia > Pirellulales > CAYNRE01 > CAYSXM01. Next base: position 1,671 of record CAYSXM010000894.1, read on the forward strand.
CCTCGAAATTGCGTTCTTCGACCTTTTTCTGCGCCGCCTCGATCCGCCGGCTCACCATGCGGCTCTCGATTGCCTCGCCCTCCTGCATGCCCAGCCGGGTCAGCACGTTCTTCACCCACTCGCCCGCGAAAATCCGCATCAAGTCGTCTTCCAGAGACAGGTAGAACCGGCTCGCGCCCGGGTCCCCTTGCCGCCCGCAACGTCCTCGCAATTGCAAATCGATCCGCCGCGCCTCGTGTCGCTCGGTGCCAATCACTTGCAAACCACCCAGCGCCGCCACCTCGCGCCCTTCCGGCTTCATTTGTTCGCGCGCTTCAATCTGTGCCAACAACGCATTCCATTCATCGGGTGGCACATCCAGGCGCGTGGGATATTTCGATTGCAGCAGGGCCCTGGCCATCGTCTCCGCATTGCCACCCAGGATAATGTCGGTGCCGCGGCCGGCCATGTTGGTGGCGATCGTCACGGCCCCCTTGCGCCCTGCCTGGGC
>CAYSXM010000895.1:0-2159 GCA_964434905.1 uncultured Pirellulales bacterium
GACTCGTAGGCGGGCCAGCGGGTGCGCCTGCGCGGGTACATGCTTCCCAGTTTTCAGCAGTCGGGGATCAAGCACTGTGTGTTGGTGCGTGACAATATGCAATGCTGTTTTGGGCCAGGCGCCGCGCTTTACGATTGCGTCGTGGTGAACATGAATGCCGACCGCACGGCCGAGTTCAGTGTTCGCCCCGTGGCCGTCGAGGGCGTGTTCGACATTCATGAACTGCTAGGAGCCGATGGCAAGCACTTGGCCATTTATGAGCTGGCAGGCGACAAGGTGCGCTAGCAGCCCAATTTCCTTCACGCTCTGGCAAGCCGTCGGCTTGGCCCTGGTCGTGGTGCCGTGGGCCGTCGGCACACGGAGCGCGGTCGGCTGCCCGTTCTGCCCCACGCTACCGGCTACCTGGTCGCAACGTTGCGCTGTCGCGACCCAGTGGGGTTGGGGCGAGGTGGTAGCCTTGCCCTCGGGCGGAATCCAACTTCGATTGCGCCAGGTGGTGCGGGGGGCTTCGCTGGCAGGCGGCGGGCCTCGTACCGTGGAATTGCCGTCTGGTTTTGCTGCACGTTCGGGGGCCTTGGCGCTGGCCTGGGGCAACGTGGCAGACGAGGGGGGCGCTGCGCCCAGCGCACAGCCGGCCCTGGGCGGCGATGCGCTCGTGTGGGAAGTCGAGGTGCTCAGCGAAGTCGCGCTTGGCTATGTGCTGCGTGCGCCCGCCGAAGATCGTCCTACTTCGGAGCGGTTGACGTATTTCGCACGCTACCTGGAACATCGCGATGCCGCGATCGCGTCCGATGCCTATGCCGAGTTTGCCCGAGCCAGCTTCGACGAGGTGCGCGCGGTCGAGTCGCTCGATGCCGTACGGCTGCGCGAATGGCTGGCCGACAACGCCGTGCCGGCCGAACGCAAAGGGCTCTATGGGCTGTGTTTGGGCTGGGTGGGGGGCGCCACAGAGAGAGATCGCAATTTGCAAGCACTGCTGGCGGTGGTCGACGCGCCGGCTAGCGATTTTCGCCGGGGCTTCGATGGCGTGCTGGCCGGCTTGATGTTGGCCGGGGGAGAGGCCGGTCTCGACATCGTGGCCAATCACTTTTTGGGCGCGCCCCAGGCCGCCGATGGCGATGTGCGCCATGCCCTGACGGCGGTCCGGTTTTACGAGCAGATCGCACAGGGCGATCTCCAGGAATGGGTCCAACACAGCGTCCGGCCCCTGCTGTGGCGACCCGAGTTCGCGCCCGATGCGATTGTCGATCTGGCACGCTGGCAAGACACCGCCGTGCTCGAGGAAGTGGTCGCTTGTTACGCGCAGCCAGGCTATCCGCAGCCGGCCACCCGACGCGCCGTGGTAGGCTATCTGCGCGCCTTGGACCAACACGACGCTCTGGCGAGCCTGCGGCGGCAAGACCCCGCCGGGGTGGCGGCTGCCGAAGCCGATCTGGAACGCTTGCCTGTGGTGCGTTAACCGTGTGCGTGGGCCTCGGCCGGGCTCATCTCTTGGCCGGGGGTAGGGCGCGCCGCCGGTAGCATCTATACTGGGCGATTCGCACTCCCCACCCCGGGGTTGACGCTCGACCGCGTTCCTTCCGGCCATCTGACCCCCCCATTAGGCACCAAGCAGCCATGGCGAAATACGTCGTCCGCTACGGCGCCATGCGTTTGCTGGGGGTCTTTGCGGCCAATCGCGGCGAAACCTATTCTCGCGGCGTGCGGGTGGTGGCGCGCACGGACCGTGGCCTCGAGGCCGGCGAAGTGCTGTGCGAGGCCGACGACGCGGCCGTGGATTACCTGAAAGACCCCACCCGGGGCCAGGTGCAGCGGTCTCTTTCGGCCGACGACGAACGCGAACTCGCGCGGCTCGCTTCACGGCAACGCCAGGTGAGCGAGGTGTGTACCAACTTCATCGGCGAACTCGGGCTCGACATGCAATTGGTCGATGTGGAGTTCTTGTTGGGCGGCGAACGGATCGTGTTCTATTACTTGGCCGAAAATCGCGTCGACTTCCGCGATCTGGTTAAGCGGTTGTCTGGAGAATTCCAGACGCGCATCGAGATGCGACAGATCGGCGTGCGCGACGAGGCCAAGCTGCTGGCCGACTATGGCGATTGCGGCAAACCGGTGTGTTGCAACACGCACCTGGCGGCCATGCCCCCGGTGTCGATGAA
>CAYSXM010000896.1:0-2159 GCA_964434905.1 uncultured Pirellulales bacterium
TCATCGCCCGGGGTGACGTGACGCTCGCGGCCGTGGGCACCGTGACCGAGGTGTACGACTATCTGCGCATTCTTTACGCCCGGTTGGGAAAGCCATTTTGCCCTGCCTGTGATCAGGCGATCGGCACGCAAACCGCCGACGAAATCGTCGACAAGCTGTTGGCGCTGCCCGAGGGGACCAAGCTTTACCTGGCCGCGCCGCGAGAGATTCAGGTGGGCGATCGGTATGAAACGCTGTGGGAAGAGATCCGCGCTGCGGGCTATGTGCGGATGCGCGTCGACGGTCAGACCTACGACGTGGCCACACCGCCGGTGATCGATCGTCGCCGCAAACACGCCATCGAGGTGGTGGTGGATCGCATATCCGTGCGCGCGGCAGGCCGTTCGCGGTTGGCCGATAGTGTCGAGAAATGCCTGGCCTTGGGCCGCGGCGTGCTGCACGCTGTGCATGTCGACGAAGCGCTGCCCGAGCCGCGTTGGCAAACCGAGGTCCATAGCCAGCATTTTGCTTGCGAGCGCTGTGGGCGAAGCTTCGAGCCGCTCACGCCGCACAATTTTTCCTTCAATAGCACGTTGGGTTGGTGCTCGGCCTGCGAGGGGTTGGGTGTGCAAATGGGGGCCAGCCCCCGGGCGCTGCTGCGCGATCCGAAACTGTCGTTGGCGCAAGGGGCAGTGGAACTGTTTCCCCAGGCCGGTGAGCCGCTGTTTGGCCACCTGCTGGCGGCGCTGGGTAGCCACGCAGGGTTGGATGTGAATTTGCCTTTTGAGCAACTGCCGGCGCGCCAACGGCGCGTCGTGCTACATGGTTGCGGCGACGATTGGATCGACGTGCGGATAGGGGGCCGCAAGTCCGATCGACCCGTTTTTCGTTTTCAATACAAGGGGCTGTATCCGGCGTTGGACGAGGCGTCGCGGTTGTCGGTTTCGTTTCGCGCGCGGCTCGACCATCTGGTGGCCGAGGTGGAGTGCTCGGCTTGCGATGGCAGCCGGCTGCGCGACGATGCCGCGGCGGTCCGATTTCAGGGCGCCACGCTCGACGAGTTCTGCCGGCTGCCAATGGGCCAGACCCTCGAGCGGATGGCCAAATGGAAATTGGCCGCGGCCGAACGCAAAGTGGCTGGTGAACTGGTGCGCGAGATTCACAACCGCGTGCAGTTTCTGGTCGACGTGGGCTTGGACTATCTGTCGCTGGCCAGACCCGCTCCGACCCTGTCGGGCGGAGAGGCGCAGCGCATTCGCCTGGCCAGCCAGGTGGGAAGTGGACTGACCGGCGTGCTGTATGTTCTCGACGAGCCCACGATTGGCCTGCACCCGCGCGACAATCGCAGATTGATTACCGCCTTGGAAAAATTGCGCGATCTGGGTAACACGCTGCTGTTGGTCGAGCATGACCGTGAAGTGATCGCCCGGGCCGATCAATTGCTTGATTTCGGACCCTTGGCCGGCGAAGGTGGAGGGCAGATTGTGGCCCGCGGCACTCCCGGCCACGTGGCTCGCGACGCGCGGAGCGTGACGGGGCCATATCTTTCGGGCAAGAAGGCGGTGCCGGTACCCAGCAATCGGCGGTTATCGGCCTTGGAACCGCCGGCCGCGGCACGCCCCCCGCGCGGCAAACGGCGCGGCGCGTCGACAGACGCGACGGCCACCGACCTACCGCCCGGCGGCGGCTGGCTCGAAATTCTCGGCGCTCGGCACCACAACTTGAAAAACGTGGCGGTGCGGTTCCCGTTGGGGGCCCTGAGCGTGGTGACCGGGGTCAGCGGCAGCGGCAAGAGCTCACTGGTCGAAGACGTGCTCTACAACAGCCTGGCCCGCACCTTGCACCGTGCCAGCCTGACGCCGGGCACGCACGACGCGCTGCTGGGCGTGGAACAGATCAACAAAGTTATTCGAGTCGATCAGCAACCGCTGGGCAACACGCCCAGCTCGAACCCGGCCACCTATACCGGCGCCTTCGAGTTGATTCGCGATCTGTTCGCACAACTGCCGGAAGCCAAGCTGCGCGGCTATTCGCCCCGGCGCTTCAGCTTCAACGTGCCCGGAGGACGGTGCGAAGCCTGTGAAGGCAACGGTCAGTTGCGTGTAGAGATGCACTTTCTGCCCGACGTGTGGGTTGAATGCGATACCTGCCGCGGACAGCGCTATAATCCGGAAACACTG
>CAYSXM010000897.1:0-2142 GCA_964434905.1 uncultured Pirellulales bacterium
AGGCGCGTCGAATTCGTCAACGCCCTGCTAGCCCGCGATCAGCATGCCACCATCGACCACCACAACCTGGCCGGTGATCATCGTCGCCCCGCAGGCCAGGTGCATCACGACCGCGGCAATATCCTCGGGCTGTGACACACGGCCCAACGGGCTTTTCCTGGCGATCGACTCTTTGACCATATCGTAGGCAGGGCCCAGCCCTTGTTGCAGCCATCGACCCTCGATGAACCCCGGTGCCACGGCGTTCACGCGCACCCGCGGGGCCAGGGCGCGTGCCAGGGTGATTGTCAGGTTGTTCATCGCGGCCTTGGAAGCCGCGTAAGGAATGGAGCTGCCGATGCCGGCGATGCCCGCGATGCTCGAAACGTTGACGATCGCGCCCCCTTGCCCTGCCTGCATGGCCCGGCCCGCGGCGCGCGAGCAATAAAACGCGCCCTTGAGATTCACAGCGAGGATGCGGTCCCAGACCTCGTCGGTCACGCTTTCCAAATCGGTGTGTTGAATGAACTGCGTGGTACCGGCGCTATTCACCAGCACGTCGACGCGGCCCCATTGGCCGAGCGCGGCTTGTACCAGTTGGTCGGCCGCGGCGGGCAGCGCCACGTCGGCCTGCACCGCGAGCGCTTGTACGCCCAAGGCCCTGGCTTCCTCTGCCGTGGCTTGCGCTTCGGCGGCCGATCGCGAATAGTTCACCACCACGTGGCAACCGCGGCGTGCCAGTTCCAACACCGTGGCGCGACCGACTCCGGTACCGCCGCCAGTAACAATCGCCGCCTTGCCTGCCAGATCCATGCTATTTGCTCCCGCCAGAAAAGTGCCAACAAGAAAAGAAACGGCTCCGACAACGTACGCGTGCCGACCAGACAAGGGGCGATATTCTATTCCGACTCAGGCAAAAAAAGATACCCGCCGCCACAGTACCTGTGCGGCAAGCAATGACAGTGCGGAACGGCGCTCGGACCTCGCAGAGCTTGGGCGGCGCAGTATTCATCGCCCGTCCGATGGCGACGCACTTCGCGGCGAATCGTCAAGGGGCAGTGGCCGACAAGCCGGGCGCTTTTCTTCTGACCGGACCCGTCGTGCAATCATCGCGCAGTCGAATCACGCGCTTGCGGCGCCAGAAGACCGGACACCGCTGGGTCGTCGGTCTCTGGTCTGGTCGCAATCCAATCAGGTCGAATTCGGGTGCACCACGCGGCGGAAGATGATACACTGAAAACATGCTCCGGGTTCCATTGACACCACAGATCGAGGCCGTTCTCCGTGAACGGGCCGAGGCCCACGGTGAGGATGTGGGCGTTTACGCAGCTCGCCTACTGCAACACGCTTTTGCTGCGCCCAACGTAGAACAGCTACTCGCGTCGTTTCGTAAGCAAGTCGAAAAGAGCGGAACTAGCGACGACGAACCTGATGCTCTGGGCGAATCACTTCGCGACGAAGTGTGGCAGGAGCAACAGGCGCGGAAAGCCAAGAGTGCGTGAGTTCGCTTGCGGTCTACGACTGCATGTTCTTCTTTCATGCGGTCTCACAACCACGCCGCGTGCGGCCGATTTTTGATTTGGTGGGCCAAAGTCAAGTAACGCCGTGCCTGGGTCCTGAGGTTCTGGCCGAAATCCGCGACGTCCTCACGCGTCCCAGGCTGCTGGCAAAGTATCCTTCGCTGACGGCCGAAAACGTCGACGCATTCCTAGCCCAACACTTGCGAGCCGCAAAGTGGATTAGCGACGTGCCAGAACAGTACGTGCTTGCCCGAGACCCGAAGGACAGCAAGTACGTCAATCTGGCAATCACCGCCGCTGCACCCTACCTGGTCACAACAGACCACGATCTGTTGGAATTGATGGAGACGACAAGCGCCGCCGGCCATGACTTTCGGACGCGGTTTCCAGGCATCCGCATTGTCGACCCGGCCGCTTTTCAAGCCGTGGTCAAAGCAGCCGCCGCAGGCCCCCCGTAGCTTGGCGAGAGCGACTATCCACCGCAATTCGGATATCCCGTCGTCCGCGCAAACTGCTCTTGCTACGCGATAAACATTTCGGCCTGTCGGCGGATTTCGCCGAGTTCAGCAGTTGTGCCGTATCCACGAATGACGATGGCGAATTCGTCGCGGCAACGTCCGCCGTTTGCCGGACTCCATGACCT
>CAYSXM010000898.1:0-2131 GCA_964434905.1 uncultured Pirellulales bacterium
GAATAGCTACGCTGCTCGGCCCGCGCTGCGCCGGCGACTTATCGCGGCCGCAGCGAACCCCATAGCGCACAGCGCGGCGGTGCTGGGCTCGGGCACGTTGCCGGATGGCGTGAAGTTGGCGGCCCAAATTGCATAGTCCGCAGCACCAACGACCTGGTCGCCGTTGAAATCACCGGCCAGGTTCATCCCGGTCTCTCCGAACTGCGCGGCCCAAATCGCATAGTCGGCCGCCCCCACCATGCCATCGCCATTGGCGTCGCCCAAAGACGGCGGCGGCACCCCCAGATCGTAGGTCGCCGAAGCGAAAAACTGTCCGCTGAACGACAGGGTCATCATCGAAATGTCGCCCCCGAAATAGACCAAGGTGCCGTCGTAGGCGAGATGCAGACGGAGCAATTCATCTGGCGAATGCGGAATCGGACTGACCGACAGTGTCGAATTGCCCAAAGAAATGTTCTGCGCCAACTGTTGAAGGGGTTGTCCAGAGTCGTCGAAGTAGCGCACCGCGTCGACCCCTTGGCCGTCGAACGGGCTATCGGAAAAAGCGTTCGCCAGCGCGCCATATTGCGTGGCACCGTTGGGCAAGGTGCCGATCACTTGCCGCCAGACGACATCGCCCGGGTAGGGCTGCCCGTTGGGCTGGACCACCCCGGAATACCGCGCGAGTTCGTAGGCTGGTTGCGCCGCGCCCAGGTCGAAATGTAGATTTGTGCCCAGGCCCAAGCTGCGAAAATCAAAGAAGCCCGCGCTGAGCGAGAGGCCGAAACGATTGGAGACCAGATTGCCAGCAATCGCATCTGCAAACGGGCTAAGCGACCGCAGATCAAATTCAAGTCCTCGAAGCGCGATCTGATCGACAGGAGAAATAGACAGACCATAAGCAGCAGCGGCACTGCCTGCCTCGAACATATTCACGCTTGGGAACCAGCGCCCTGGCAGCCAATTGCCACTGGGCTGCGCTACAAGGTCGGCGCTCACGTACTCCAAGGCCGACGCCTGCGCCTGTGCGAACGTCAGGTTGGTCAGCAAGCTGCCTTGGTACCGAGTGAAATCGCTCCCGCCGGCCTGTGGAAAAGGGACAACGGTCGAGATGTTATTATCGACGCTAAAGATGAGTTCGCTGGAAACCGACAGCGAACTGGTGATTGGATCGACAGTGAACTGAATCGGAGCCACGTCGGCCCGCGCCACCTGGCCGCCCAACAACAACGATATCACCAAACAGACCGACCACACGGCCGCTTGCCCCACCCGGGCTCTACGCCGGCGCCAGGCGCCAAGCGCGATCAACCCCAACAGCGCCAGCGCGGCGGTGCTGGGCTCGGGCACACTCGCCCCGAAGCAGCTCTCGCCAAAGTTCGCTGCCCACAGTGCATAGTCGCCGGCACCCACCGTGCCGTTGCCGTCGAAATCGGCCGAAAGCACCAACCCGCTCTGCCCGAACTGGGCCGCCCAGATGGCATAGTCGGCCGCGCCCACCTCGCAATCGCCGTTCGCATCGCCCAACAAACCCGGCGGCACCACCGGGGCGAGCACAAACGGCGAAAAACCGAACGTCGAGAGCGAGATGGTGTTGGTCAGTGGATTCACCACCTGGTCAAAATCAAATCCCCAGGTTTGCGAGAACGAGTTGAAATGCCACACGCGCAAGTCGGCTTCACGCACACCCGCGGGCAACTGCGAGGCGGAATAGCCGAAAGTCAAGTCCGTTTCACCAAAGGCCAGGCCAGGAAAATTCAGTTCCCAGGCCTGTACCTGGCCGCCAAACGGCGCCAAGCGATCGACCAAGTAAGCGCTGTCCCCCAGCGCGTCGAGCTGCTCGGCGGTCAATCCGGCCAGCGAGATGCGCTGCGCCGAAAACGTGCCGGGCACCAACACATCACGAAACGTGGCATCGACACCGCCCGCCACGGCTCCCCCCAGGACCTGCACGGTTTCGGCACCGAACACCGGTGGCACCTGCGCCAAGTTGGCTGGGGAAAACGCGGCCTCGCCCACGAACCGACCGCCGAAGGTGAGCGTGGTGTCGAAACCGGCCGGCGCCTGAAAATCGAATGGCAGATTGAGCTGCATGGTGGGCGCACCGGAACTCGGCAGCGAGAGAAATCCCAATTCACTCGAAAGGGATGCC
>CAYSXM010000899.1:0-2127 GCA_964434905.1 uncultured Pirellulales bacterium
CTTCGTGACGGAGTCGTTCACGTTGATGGCCGGCATCTTGAGTTCGCCACGCTCGAACATCTGGTATAGGCGATGCACGCCCGTCGTGGTTTCTTCCGACAGGCCGCGAATGCCGGCCAGCAATTCGGGGAACCGTTGGTGCACCATGCAGGTCAAATCGCCGCCATCGTCGAGAATCAGGTTCAACGACTCGCCGCCCGGGAAGAACAGCGTTTGTTCAATGCACCATTCGAACTCTTCGAGCGTCTGGCCCTTCCAGGCATAAACGGGTACGCCCGTCGCGGCAATCGCCGCTGCCGCGTGGTCCTGAGTTGAGAAGATATTGCAACTGCTCCAAGTGACTTGCGCGCCCAAGGCGGTCAGGGTCTCGATCAGGACTGCGGTCTGAATGGTCATGTGCAAGCAGCCGGCCACCCGAGCGCCGCGCAGAATTTTCTGGGGACCATACTTGGCCCGCAACGCCATCAGGCCAGGCATCTCGTTTTCGGCCAACATGATCTCTTTACGGCCCCAGTCGGCCAGAGACATGTCCTTGACCTTGAACGGCAGCCGAGTTGCGACCTGCGCCACGGGAATCTCCTTGCAAGTGAGGCGAATAACGAAGTTGACCGGCGACGCATCCCCCTCGAACAGGGTGTGCCGATCGTCCTGGTGTGCCAGTAGTGCGGTGGAACCCTCAATCATAGCGCGCCCACCAAGCGGTTGGCAAGGCACGCGGCCCGTATCGAGTTCGGGCTCGGTTTCAAGCCAGGGCGCCGTCCGCGCGCATAGGGTGCTGGGTGACGCGGAACGACCCCGAACCTGTAGGGGTTTGGTGCAAACAACTTTTGGTGCAGCGGGAGTTGCCTGGGACGGGTCAAAGGACAACGGACGCGGCACTAGCTGCGCAATCCGAGTGCCAGGCGGGCCGCGACGACGAACTGCTCGACCAAGGCCGGATCTTTCACGCCTGGCGCAGATTCGACGCCGCTGGCCGCATCGACGCCATAGGGCCTCACATGTGCCACCGCGGCCGCCACGTTGTGGGGCCCCAGGCCGCCGGCCAAGATGACCGGCGGCCAATCGGGCAGCCCCGCCAGTTGGGCCGCCGCGGACCAATCGGCCACCTGCCCCGTGCCGCCATAGGCAGAGCCAGTCGCCGCGTCGAGGATGATCCCAGCCAACCGGCCCCCTAGGTGCGTCACCTGGCGCACATATTCGCAGACTCCCGCTGCGCCAGTCGGGCCGATTCGTAGGGCGCGGACCACCACCAGATCGGTCAGCCGTGCCAGCATTTCCGGTGGTTCGTCGCCGTGCAGTTGCGCCACGTCGAGCGGTACCTGCTGTACCACCTGACGCAGTAACTCCTCGTCGGCATTGACAAACACTCCTACTCGCAGCATGCCCAGCGGCAATTGGCCGACAATAGCCCGGGCGGTTTCGACGCTGACATGGCGGGGGCTACCTGGCCAGAAATTCAACCCCACGGCATCGACACACAGTCGGCCGATCAAGCTGGCGTCGGCCGGTCGGGTGACTCCGCAAATCTTGACGCGAAACACGATGTAGCCCTTGTTTCACTCGTTGCCGACGAAGCCCCGATTTCGTCCAGGGGAACTGCAAAGTCAAATGCGAGGGGGTCAGGAACCTGTTTTCGGCCGACGGCAGTTGGTTGAATGCAGTGCGTGTTGACCGAAAAAGGTTCCAGACCCCGACTTTGCAGTTCTACTGAGGGGTCGGCACAGTGCGTTGGCACGGCGCCTGGTCTGGAAATCTCATTCAAGCTGCTTGCCGCCGCCGCACGATGAGCGAAACAGGCCGAACTCGTGGGACTGCGCCGATGCGCCGTCGTTGCGCGCCGTGTCGATCACCGAAGGGGGGGGTATGTCGGAACTCGCGCTCCCCGCCACGCTGCCGCGTTCACCTTGGTGGAAGACCCGGTTGTACGTTTTCACCGTCGTGGCGTCGTCCGTGGCCATCGCCGGATGGGCGTTAGCCACCCGTTCGCCGGCCACCTACTCGTCGTTGGGGAGGTATCAACAGTATACCGGCGGACTGCCCGCTGAAGGCTGGCAAGGGGATTTGCCCTGGCCCCCGTTCGATGCCAGTCGCGTTTCCGAAGAGTTGGCTTCGCACGAGTTGATTCTA
>CAYSXM010000900.1:0-2118 GCA_964434905.1 uncultured Pirellulales bacterium
GGCCAGCGGATTCGACACGCCCGACGCCGCCGCCACGGAAACCCGGTCTGGGCCGGGCGGTGGGTCGCTTTCGACGCGAAACAGAAAATACGGCGAGACCAAAATGCCTTGCACCGCCAGTTGAATGCCACGCTCGAACGATTCACCCTCGGCGCGTGCCAACGCGACCAGGCCTACGAAGCGGGCTGCCTCGTCGGTGGTCACCGGACGTCGGAAGGCACGGCGGGCAAAACGCCGAATAATCTCCTGCGCGCAGCCCAGCTCGTCGTCGGCAGATTCCGGCTGACGAAACACAATCTGCGTATGCGTCGCTGGCAGCGGCCGTTCGGCCAGATGCAGAGGACCCTCGACCTCCAGATATTCCACGATCAGGTTGCGATCTTGCACACCCTCGGGCGAGTTGGGGTCGTAATAATCGTTGACAAACGCCGCGCCCAGGCGATGTTCGCCCGGTGCCATATGCACCCGCGCTGCAACCTCGACGGGGGCCTCTTGCGGGGCGACGATGTCGAACCGCGCCGGCGGTTCGTCGTCCACCGTCAGTTGCAACCGGGCCGGCTCGCCACCGGCCTGTTGACCCCAGGCGCGGGCGCGCAGGTTGTACCAACCCGCGGTCGAAATACCCGCCCGCTGGCCAACCCGACCCGCCGAAAACAGCACCACCGCGCCTGCCTCGTGGTGGGCTACCTGGGGGTCGATTTCAAACCCTGCGGCAGGAAAGCGCTGGGTGCTCGCGGCGACCGACTCGGGCGTGACGATGGCCAGACTGGAAATCGTATCGGCGGCAGCCAGATATTTTTCCAACAACACGGGCGCCAATGTCAACGCGTCGCCGATGTTGTCGAAACCGGCTGCCACGTCGTCGGCAGGAAACTCGGCCGAGGCTTGAAAATCGATCCCCACCAGGTCGCGAACCGTGCGCCGATATTCCTCGCGGTTCAGACGGCGGATCGTCACACGCCCCGGATCGCGCGGCCCGCTACAGTCGAGTTTTGTCAGGTGCTCGCTCAGAAAGGCCACCACCGCCTCGCGCTCGGATGCGGTGGGCTGCGGTTCTTTCTCGGGTGGCATCGCGGCCACCGACAACATTTCAGCCACCCGCAGCCAGGTGGTTCGCCCCGTGCGCGCCGCCGCAAAATCGACCAGTCGGTCGAGCTCGATATCGCCCTTGGCGCTGCGCCCACTGTGACAGCGGTGGCAGTGCTGCTGGATAAACGGCAAGATCTGGTCGCGATAGACCAAGGCCGGGTCGTCGGTAGCAGACACTTGGGCCGGGCTCGCTCCCAACGTAAACCCACACAGTGCGGCGCCGGCCAGTGCCAAAGTTCGTGCGTTTCGCCGCATCGTATCGCCAGGGTGCTGAGGATGTGCGCTCGACCCGTTGCATGCCCTAGGGTTGTTCAAGAACCCGGCACCTGCGTCCCGCGGCACGTGCCAGGCCTGCGGGCGCGTCGCCTTGGACCGCTAACACAAGTCTAGTAAACAACTTGAGTCGAGGTTTTAGCGGTCGATTCAATTATAGGGGGGAGCTAACCCAGGGGTCTACCGAGGGAAGTGCGTCGGCGGCCCGCGCGGCAACGCCCGGGCCGACCAACTATACTGTCCGGCCCGGGTAACGGTTTCGCCCCCCCCCGCACGCCGCGGACCCCACGTGGCACGATTTCGCGCCCCAGTTCACGCGCAGAAAGGCACCCCTCATGTCAACACTTGTGGCAACCGGCAGACCACCGCTCGCCGCCGGGCGCAACTGGGTGCGTTGGTCCGCCACCGTGGCGTGGTTTGCATCGGGCGTGGTTTCGCAGCATGCGCTGCGCGCGCAGACCGTGCCCGACCACCTGCACGCGGCAGCAGGTTTCGAGATCGAGCTGGTCGCGGCCCCTCCCTTGGTGCAGCATCCCATGATGGCCAGCTTCGACGACCAAGGGCGGCTGTACGTCGCCGACGCGGCGGGCGTTAATCTCGACGCCGACGAACTACTGCGCGATTTGCCCAACCGCATGCTGCGTTTGACCGACACCGACGGCGACGGAACCTTCGACCACTCGACCGTGTTTGCCGACAAAATGACCTTTCCCATGGGCGCGCGGTGGCACGACGGCGCGGTCTACGTGGCCAGCC
>CAYSXM010000901.1:0-2116 GCA_964434905.1 uncultured Pirellulales bacterium
ATCAAAACCAGGCGCTGTTCTCCATCCTGGGCACCACGTACGGTGGCGATGGCATCACGACCTTCGCGCTGCCGGATTTGCGGGGGCGGACGCCCTTCAACTTCGGCTCGGGCCTGGGATTGAGTCCGTATGCCTTGGGGCAGCGTGGCGGGGAGGAGAATCACACCCTGCTCACGTCGGAGACGCCGCCCCACAACCACGCTGCCGCCGCGAGCGCCAACCCGGCGGGCGTCAGCACGCCTGTGGGGAATCTGTGCGCCAACGACCCCACGCTGGTGCAGTACGCCCCAACACCCAACGCCACCATGGCCGACAGCGCCGCCGCCGGATCGAGCCAGGCACACAACAACCTGTCGCCCTACTTGGTGGTCACCTTCATGATCGCCCTGACGGGCATCTTTCCTTCGCGCAACTAAACCCTTCATTGTCCCCGGAGCACCAAACCATGTCAGAACCTTTCCTCGGCGAAATTCGGATGTTCGCGGGCAACTTTGCCCCGCGCGGCTGGGCGTTGTGCAACGGACAGTTGCTCGCGATCAGTCAAAACACGGCCCTGTTTTCCCTGCTCGGGACCAACTATGGAGGTGATGGGCGCACGACGTTCGGCCTGCCCAACTTGCAGGGACGCGCCCCATTGCACCCCGGCGATGGCCCGGGCCTCACCAGCCGGCAACTGGGTGAACTGGGTGGCGAGGAAACCGTGAACCTCACCCCCGCCCAGATCCCGGCGCACACCCACAACTTCCTTTGCAGCAGCGCCACGGGCGATCAGAGCACGCCCGTCGGGAACGTCTGCGCCGTCGGCGCCGGCCAGCGTGGCCAGGCGTTCTACGCCGACGCGCCTGGCGCCAGTCCGCCCGCTCTGAATGCCGGGGCGTTGAGCAGCACGGGTGGGGGCGCGGCGCATAACAACCTGCCGCCTTACCTGGCGGTGAACTTCATCATCGCGCTTCAGGGCATCTTTCCGCCCCGAGGCTGAGCCGGAGGCCTGCGGTAGCGAGAACCACACCGTACACGGATGCTTGGGGAGGACTCGACGGAGCCTTGCTCGAACGTGTCTTCAGTGGCAACCAAAGCCCATTCATGAAGAAACTCCTGCCCGTCGCGTCCCTGGGTGTGGTGTCGCTGCTGCTCCCCAGCGCGCTTGCCACCGCCATCGGCGTCACCACCACAGCCGATGCCGTCAATGGCAATACGACCAGCATTCCGAACCTCATTGCCAGCCCCGGGGCCGACGGCATCAGCTTGCGCGAGGCGGTGATCGCCGCCAACAACACCGCCGCCGGCGCACCCCACACCATCAATCTGCCTGCGGGCACCTACAATTTGACCCTCGCTGGGGCCAACGAGGAGCTCGCGGCTACCGGTGACCTCGATGTGAGGCGGAGCGGGCTTAGCCTCGTGGGAGCCGGCGCGGCCAGCACCACCATCCGGCAAACCACCGCCGACCGGGTGTTGGATTTCAATCCCACACTGGCCGACAGTTTCTCCGCCAGCATCTCGGGTGTGACCGTCACCGGCGGGAATGTGGGCGGCACGTTTGGCGGCGGCGGCATTATTTACAGTGGCGCCAACGCCGGCATCCCGGGCACGCTCACGATCAATAACGCGGTCATCACCGGGAATGCCGCGACCGCGGGGCCGGGCGGCGGCATCGAGGTTTCGCCCAGTGGAAATCTTAGCGTGACCGATTCGACCATCTCCAACAACTCCGCCACCCACGCCACGGCGGGCAAGGGGGGCGGTGTGGACGTTTTGTTCCAAAACGGCGTGTGCATCCTGACCCTGACGCGCTGCACCATCTCCGGAAACGCCGCCGGCGCAGCCGGTGGAGCGGGCGGTGGCGTGCATTCCACCGGCAACGCCAGCAGCACGTACACCTTGAATCAGTGCCAACTCCTGAACAATGCTGCGTCCAATGGGGGCGGCCGTGGCGGTGGCATTTCCGTGGGCGGCGGCGCACTCACGGCTACCTACTGCCGCATCCTCGGGAATACCGCGGCTGGTGGGACGGGGAGTGCCATCTTTGATGAAAGCACTGGCACGGCCACAGTGAACGACAACTGGTGGGGCGCCAATACCGGCCCGGCGGCCGGTGCCTTGGGCCAGAATCCCG
>CAYSXM010000902.1:0-2082 GCA_964434905.1 uncultured Pirellulales bacterium
GCGCCAATCCGATGAACGGGCGGGACAACCACGGCTTGCTGACCAGCGCGCTGTTCTTGGGATCGTCGCTGCTCTTGAGCCGCAACGTCCCCCCCTTGGTGAGTCTGCCACCGGTGGTTCGAAATGTGTCGCTGGTGGGCTTGGCTGGCTGTGTGGTGAGCCTGGCGTCGGGGTTGCGATTGTTGCGCGCGATCAACAAATCGGGACATCTCGATCGGCGGAACTAGCGCGCCGCCACGGTCGCCTTACGGCGTCACCCGACCCGCGGTTCGCAGACGCGGTATCAGAACCTGAGATAGACGGCGGGCCAGTTCGGCCTGTGCCGATTCGACAAGGTGGCAACGGTCGAAGAACGCCGTTTGGCCATGCCAGTCGGTTCCGTTGAAACATTCGCCTAGATAGAGCCGTACCCCGGGTTGGGGGCCGTGGGACTGCACATCGGGTGTGATGGAAGCCAGGGGGGTCGCCTTGAATTCCGCTCGGGCCAGGTCGAACACGGCACTACAGAGCATGGCTTGGCTACCGCGTCCGGCAGCGGCCGCTTGCTCGCTCGAACTAAGCGGTTGTTTTAAATAGATCACCGGCTGCCATGCATAAACCGCGTCGAACCCGTAGGCCGCCGACCAAGCGTCGACCAACTTCAGATCGCCTGTGTAGTTGTCCCAAATCGCTTGAGACCACTGCGGCAGCTCGTGCTGGCTTGGGAGCAGGGCACCCGGCGGGCGGGGTCGGAACGATTGGGCCAATCTGCCGATGGCAGTGTTGCGGGCGGTCCAGCCGAGTAGCTCGGGGGCCGGTCGGCGGCTGGCTAAGAATTCGTGGCTTCGCGCCGCATCGTCGAGAGAACGTCCCGGCTGCCGGTTCCAGATCCCGGCGGCCACATCGTTGTAGCCTCCCAAAAGCACCACGGCACGTGGCACTTGACGATCGGCCAGCAGCCGACCCAAAACAATCACGTCCTGGCTGGTTACATAGCCAATTTGCGCGAAGTTGGTGACGTTCGTTCGGAGCCCTGCGGCGGCTAGCTGTTGCGCAAGTTGCGAAGCGATGGTCTGGTCATCGCGCGCGCCGAAACCCCACATCGTTGAACCGCCAAACACGAATATCCGGAGCGGTTCCGTCGGGGCGGAGGTTTCCGGCGACCGGTGGCCGGCAGGCTCTGCGAGCGCTGGCGTGGTGGGGGGCAAAACGGGGGCGTGCGGCGCTCGCCACGTGGCACGCACCCCGTCGGCCGCGATTCGAATGTGACGCCCCTGGAAAGGCCGACCGCGCCAATAAACAAAGGGCTCCCACGACAACGGGACGAGTTCACCGGCAGGGCTGTCGAAGGCACTAACGGTCTGGTCCATCTCTTGGGCAAATTCGGTGAGGAACTCCTTGCCGGCCGCTGGAAAACCTGGGCCAAAGAAGCCGGGGTCGGTGTGAGGCCGAAAGTCGATCCACGACGACGCTATGAGTTCCAACAGGGCAAGTCCGGCCAGTCCCAAGCCCAGCACGCCCCAGGCCCAGGCCAGGCGGTGCAACCATCGTCGCGGCCGGCTCCGTTGCGATCCGGCGAGGGTCGGGCTAGCGACGTCGCTGTTGGCGGTCCCTGCTTTGTGGCGACTCACGCGACCAGATCCTTTCGAAAACCAAAAGTTGATTAGCGTATCGGAGCGTGCTATGAGCCGGGAATTCCCGTGGAAAACATGGCGGGCGCAAACCATTCGCAGACGGCAGGCCATCCGTGGGCAGGGCGACAGGTGGAACCAGTTCCAGCCAGCGGTGGTTGAAGTTTAGCAACGCCTTGGCACTTCTGCGTCTGACTTGCAATGTTGGCCAACTAGACTGGCAGGGTTCGACCCCGCAAAGTGGCGAGAAGCCCGGAGCACGTCACGCACAAGAACGACCCGAGAGGCCCAGCAGTCTGTCGAATTCTTTTTCTTTGGCGGGCTGCTGGATTGGCCTCGCATCGCTGGCAGGGTATGGCTTGTGGAAATCGTCAATTGGCCGGAGGGCGACCGGTGGTTGCCAACGGACGCTGGGGGAGGATAATTGTGGAGATTGTGTCGGTGTCGCAGATGCCCTGGGGCCGAGCGGCAC
>CAYSXM010000903.1:0-2081 GCA_964434905.1 uncultured Pirellulales bacterium
TTATTACATTGTCGACCGCAAGAAAGACATGATCATCAAGGGTGGGTTCAACATCTACCCACGCGAGATCGAGGAAGTGCTGTACGCGATTCCGGAAATTGCCGAGGCGGCGGTGATAGGTGTTTTCGACGAGATGAAGGGCGAGCACGTGCGCGCCGTGGTGGCCTTCAAGCCTGGCAAGTCGCTCACGGCCGAAGCGATCGAGGCTTATCTCGAACAACAACTGGCCAAGTATAAGTTGCCGAACGAATACACTATTCTGCCGGAATTGCCCAAGGGCCCGACCGGCAAGATTCTGAAGCGCGAGCTGCGCGCGCAGCACGAACAGTGGAACCGCGACCGCAAGGGGCGCAAGGGCGAAACGGCCCACGCTTGACCCCGTGCCCGCACCCCCCTGGCGACAACTCGCTTCGGGGGCCGCGCCACCCCACCGGGAGCCCTGCGTCGACGGAACGCCGCTGTGGGGCACAGGCGCCGGGCACATTAGGCCGAATGATTCCCGGGCCTTCCGCTCCGGAAGCGATCGCGTCGCGTCTCTTGCGTCGAACCGCAATCGGCCCTGACTCACCTGCAGGGGAACTGCAAAGAGAATTGCGAGGGGGTCAGGAACCTGTTTTCGGTCGACGGAAGTTGGTTGAATGCCATGCCTGTTGACCGAAAAAGATTCCAGACCCCGACTTTGCAATTCTAGCTGACTCACGTATTCAACAATACGATCCTGAGCACTGGCCAAGCCCGTGGCACGCAGCGTACGTCTCGTCAGGCCACGGCCTGTCTAGCCAGACTGGCTAACAATCATCTGGCTGACGATCACTGGCTGACGATCACTGGCTGACGATCATCTGGCCGTTCATCACCATCCAGTGACCAGGAAACGAACAGAGATACGGGTAACGGCCCGGTTCCGCGGGCGCGCGGAAGTAGATCGTGAACGCCTCGCCACCTGGCACGATATCGGTGAAGTGCAACACGTCGTCCGAGCGCGGCACATAGTGTTGGCGGGCCGCCTCGGGATCGGCGACCAAGCGATTCACCTGATCGCCCACGCGCGCCAGCGCCCCGGGACGCAGCAGCACCCAGTTGTGGGGCACGACATCCGGGTTCTTGAAGGTCAAGGCGATCGACTCGCCCGGGTGGACCACGAACGAGCGCGTGGCGAAAGTCAGGTTCTGGCCCGCCTCGATCGTCACGGCACGGGCCAGGGGAATTTCCTGGCGCCAGGGATTGGGCTCGGGTGGCCTGGCCAGCAGCGCCAGATCGGCCAGCAGCGGGTGCGCGGCGATGGTTTTTTCTCGCGGCTGGTACTCCGCAAAGCCTGTGAACGGCGCGTCGAGCGCGTGGACTGTCGCATACAGTTCGAGCGCTGCCTGGTGATCGACGCGCAGCCTCAGGTGCAGTTGGTTTACCGGCTGCAGATCGGGAATTTCCAAGAACAAACTGCGCTGGTCGGCCAGCACCACACTGTGGGTAATGGCCAGCCGATCGTGCCCCACCAGGCCGGGGTGCGAGGGGGCGTACTCGGCCGAGCCATAAGCGGAAGAGTAGCGATAGTTCCACGCCTGCGCGAACTGATTCGTGGCCACTTCGGCGATGGTTGGATCGACCGGGGACGAGAAATCGAGCCGCACGCCGTTCTGGTGAACATGAAATCCGATCGGCAATTGCACCGGCTGGCCGGTATAGCGCACGCGCTCGAAGCACCCGTCTTCCGGCGTATACGTGCCCCAGCCCGCCATGCCAGTTACATAGAGTTGTCCATCGAGTGGGTGGAAGCGACCTCGGTGGGCGCCCGAGGCAAAGTCTCCCGGCAGCGGCACGACGGCGCCTTGGTCCTGGCCGGCGACCTCGTCGCGGAGCACCAGAAAGTAGGTTCCCGCGCCATAGGAGAAATGCACGAACCGGCCCGCCAGGGGGCCAAACTGCTGGCTGCTGATGTAGGTCTGGCCGCCGGCCGAATTGTCGAGCCCGCGCGGCACGTAGACCAGGGGTAGCGCGGGGGGCTGACCGTCGACGGGGCCGCGATAACCAAAGCGGAGCGGGGTCGGGGCGCCGGGGCGAACCAGGTCGATCATCGATGTCGC
>CAYSXM010000904.1:0-2078 GCA_964434905.1 uncultured Pirellulales bacterium
TGGTGGCCAGGTCGTCGGTCTGCTTCCCTTGGTCTGGCAACATAGCTGGCTGTTTGCCAATCAGTTCGTCAGCCTCCCGTGGTTCGACGCCGCGGGGCTGTTGGCCGACGACGACCAAACGCGCGACGCCCTGGTAACGGCCGCTTGGGGTTGGGCCGAAGAGGTTGGTGTTCGGCAATTGCAACTGCGACAACTCACCGCTGTGAGCGATTGGAAATGCGTTCGCACCGACAAACTGCTGCTGCGCTTGCCCCTGGTGCCTGACCCCGAACAACTCTGGAAGGGGTTTTCGGCCAAGGTCCGCAACCAGGTCCGCAAGGCCCAAAAGTCGGGCCTGGTAGCACACAGCGGCGGCGCCGAATTGCTAGACGAGTTTTACAATGTCTATGCCGACAACATGCGCGACCTGGGCAGCCCACCCCACAGTCGTGCGTTTTTTGCCGCCGTGGTGGCCGCCTTTCCTCACGAGGCACGCTTGCATGTCGTGCGGCACGAACAGGCCACCGTGGGGGCCGGGCTAACCTTGGCCAATGGCGACGCCCTGGAAATTCCCTGGGCTTCGAGTCACCGCGAATACAACAAATTTTGCGTCAATCACCTGCTTTACGCTCATCTGTTAGAGCAGGCCTGTCGACAGGGATTCACCTGGTTCCATTTTGGTCGCAGCCACCGCGACAGCGGCACCTTCCATTTCAAGCAGCAGTGGGGCGCCGAACCGCTCCAACTGTACTGGTACTACCTAGGTCGTGGCGTCGACGTCAGAGACCACCTGCGCCCTCCCCAAGAACGGCTACGGATGGCGACGCGCGTGTGGCAGCGTTTGCCCCAGTGGGTTTCTCGCCGGCTGGGCCCGCGGCTGATCGCTAAATTGCCCTAGTGGAGCGTCAACCCAGCTTTGCTGGGTGACGCGGAACGACCCCGAACCCGTCAGGGGTTTGGGGCAGACAATTTCTAGTGCAGCGGGAGCTGTCTCGGATTCGTCAAACGACGACGTACGCTGCCCCAGCTGCACTCTCCGGAAGCGTGCTCCAGCGACTGCCGATCTGCCGCTAACCCACTTCTTGCCAGGAGTACTCGACACGTGAGCGCTGTCGCCGTGTTCGGACTGGGCTATGTCGGTTGTGTCACCGCGGCTTGCCTGGCGCGCGATGGCCACCGCGTGCTGGGCGTCGATGTGGCAGCCGACAAGGTCGCCACCGTGAACGCCGGACAAGCCCCGGTCGAAGAACCCGGCCTGGCGCAATTGGTGGCTCAGCAGGTCAATGCCGGCAATCTCCTGGCCACCACCGACGCCGTGGCTGCGGTCAGCCAAACCGAAATGGCGCTCGTCGCGGTGGGTACGCCCTCCGACCCCGACGGAGCCGTTTCCACTAGGTATGTCGCCAGGGTGGTCGAGGCGATTGCCTCGGCACTTCAACCCCATCAGAACTACACCATCGTGTTGCGGTCCACGCTGCTGCCCGGCATCTTGGAAGAGGAACTCGCACCGCTGGTTGCCCGTGCCGCCGGTCGGCCCCTGGGGCCCGACCTGGCGCTGGCCAACAATCCCGAGTTCCTGCGCGAGGCCACAGCCCTGGCCGACTACGACCGTCCGCCGTTTATTGTGGTTGGCGCCGAAGACACCGCGGCGGCCGAGCGCGTGTTTGCGCTCTATTCTGGTCTCGACGCGCCGCGCATTCATACCGACACCCGCACCGCGGCCCTGGTGAAATACACGTCGAATGCCTACCACGCCACGAAAGTCGCCTTTGCCAACGAGGTTGGCGCCTTGGCCCGGCAGTTCGGGGCCGATGGCCAGGAAGTCATGCGGATCGTCTGCCAAGACAAGAAGCTCAACGTGTCGGCCGCCTATCTTCGGCCAGGCTTCGCCTTCGGCGGGTCGTGTTTGCCAAAAGACGTGCGCGCCGTCGCCCGCCACGCGCAGCGCCAGGCCCTGAAGCTGCCCCTGTTTTCCAGCTTGCTCGAATCGAACGACGAGCACCTCCGGCGGGGCGTGGCTGCCGTACAACTGGCAGGCCAGCGCCAGGTGGGGCTGGTCGGATTGAGTTTCAAGGCCGGCACCGACGACTTGCGGGAAA
>CAYSXM010000905.1:0-2075 GCA_964434905.1 uncultured Pirellulales bacterium
AGAACATGGGCTTCAAGCTCAAGGACGACGCCGCCGCCTATTCGTTTCCCAACTTCGTCAAAGAGATGTTCTTCGACAGCGAAACGGCCATGCTGGTCATCTCGGGCGTGCCAGGTCGCGAACGCCATGTCGACCGCGCGGGCAACCCGCTCGAGGGTCCCAAGCGCGGTGGCGGCGTGCTGCCCAGTTGGTTGATGACCCAGCGCAAGAAAGACATCAACGACATGGCCGGCTCGCGCCGTGCACTGTGCCAAGGCAATTGCGCCCCCAACCACTATTGGGACGCGCAGAAAAATCAGCCTGACTGGGATGCCCTGTACAAGCAAATGGAGCGCGAAGTCAAAACCTACGGCATCGATTCCTGGAAGTGGTATTGCCACACCGACCCGGGCCGCTCGGGCAACGGCTTCCGGCTCGACGACGAGAAAATGGTCTACCCGTTCTACGAAAAATCGAAGGAACTGGGCATCAAGCTGATCAGCGTCCACAAGGGCTTTTCGTATCAGTCGAAAACCCTAGGGCACCTGGCCAATCCCGAGGACGTCGAGAAGGCCGCGCTCGACCACCCCGACCTGACCTTTGTGATCTACCACTCGGCCATGCAGCACGCGCCGAGTTTTCCCGATTGGAAGTTCGATCCGGAAACGGGCGATTTCAGTTGGCACGATGTGCTGATGAAGCTCAAGCAGCGCAACCCCGGCATCAACAATGTCTATCCGGAAATCGGTTCGTCGTTCGGTACCTTGGCCATCGACGATCCGATCGCCTGCCAACACCTGATCGGCAAGAATGTGAAGTACTACGGGGCCGACCACGTGGTCTGGGGTACCGATTGTCTGTGGTGGGGGTCGCCGCAGTGGGTGATCGACGCCTTCAAGCGGTTCCAAATCTCGGACGAACTGTGTGAAAAGTTCGGCTACACCAAGCTGACCAAGGAAGACAAGGCCAAGATCTTTGGCTTGAACGCCGCACGGCTCTACGGAGTGGATGTCAACGAGCAGCAAAAGAATCTGCCGAAGGACACCCTCTCCAAGCTGCAAATGGCCTACCACGGCTACGGCGGACAACGCTCCAACGCGGCCTATGGTTGGGTGCGCAGCGACGCCAACGCCTAGCCCCGCCCGCGGGCAAGGAGCAGATAAAGCCCTGTCGAGGCACACCACCGTGCACTGGTTGTCCCGTGCCGCCACGCGCCTGACTTTGGCCTTGCTAGTCTGCTTGGCCGGCGGCGGTGTCGCGCTCGTGGCCTGGCCTCAGGCGTTTTTTCCGCGTGCCCTGGCCCAGGGGCCCTCTGTCCCCGTCTCGCCCGACGTGCCGACGCACGCCGATGCCGACGCGCCCGCGCTGCTCGATCCGGCCGCCTGGGGCAGCGACCATGTCGAGGCCGAGGTGCCCGAGTACGTCGAAAGTGGTGAATGCCTGTTCTGCCACCGCCTCGAAGTCGGAGCCACGTGGTCTAAGAATCCGCACGCTGTGACCATCCGCGACGCCCTGGCCGACGGACCGGAAATCAAGCCCCTAAAGACCGACCAGGCAACCCGGGAATTGGCCCCGCAGGTGCAACTGCTGCTAGGCGCCGGGCAACACGTGCGTTACCTGCGCCGCGCCGCTGCCTATGGCCGGCTGGAACTGCTCTCGGTACATGCCAGCCGCGGACGCGGGGCCAATTTTCGATTGTCGGAACACGCACAGCCCTCCTGGGATTCCGCACGATTTGCCACGCACTGCGCCGGGTGCCATACCACGGCGGTCGACCCGGCCAGCCAGAGTTTCTCGGCCGTCTCGCTCGATTGCTATGTCTGTCATGGCGACGCCACGGTCGACCATTCCACGGAACCCGAACTGATGCCGTTGTCTCGAGCGCGCCGGGATCCGCCACGCGTGGTGATCTCGATCTGCGCCCAATGCCACCTGCGCGGCGCCACCAGCCTGGCCACGGGGCGCCCCTATCCCACCAACTTCGTGGCGGGCGACAACCTGTTCCGCGATTTCCAGTTGGATTTCGAGACGACACTCGCCGGCGAGCTAAACCCCGGCGAGCGGCACGTGATAGAGAACGTGCGAGAAGTGGTCCT
>CAYSXM010000906.1:0-2067 GCA_964434905.1 uncultured Pirellulales bacterium
CCTTTCAGCCGCAACACGTTCGACTCCTCGCGACGAAGTTCATGAATAATCCGGGTTAACCTGTGGAAAATGCTCGACCCCCCCGCGCGCTGGGCAAAACTGCTTGGCTTCTGGCCACCCATTCGGATATTATCATCCGTTGATGGGCAGCCGTCTGCCGGCTGCGGGCTTTTGGGGAGCCACTGGCTAGGCGTCTGCTGGCAACTGGCCGGGCGTTGCGGCAGGTCTGAGTAGCGCATTGGCCGGCCCAACTCGAAACGGTACCCACGTAATCCACGGAACACCGCATACAAAAACCGCGGGAGGACTCGCCATGCTAACCCTATGGGGTGATCGTCCGGCTGGCTCTTGCGATGGCCTGCCACGGCGCGATTTTTTGCGTGCGGGCGTTCTGGGCCTAGGCGGAGTAGGTGGCAGCGAGCTGGGCTTGGGCGATGTGCTGCGAGCCCGGGCTGCCACGGTCGGCACACCTGGTGAGTCGCGACCGAAGAGCGTGATTTTGTATTGGCTCGATGGCGGTCCCTCGCACCTGGAAACGTACGACCCCAAGCCATTTGCTCCGGCCGAGTTTCGGGGGCCGTTCCAGGCCATCGACACCGACGTGCCCGGCATCCAGGTAAACGAACTGTTGACGGGCCATGCGAAGATCATGCGGCACTGCTCGGTGCTGCGGTCGGTGCATCACAACCACGGCGATCACTTCGCCGCGGCACACTGGATGCTGACCGGCTATTTGGGGTCGAACGCGCAGAACCTCGACCCGCAATTTCCGGCGGCGGGGGCGATCGTGGCCAAGCTGCGCGGCGCGAACCGACCGGGGGTGCCGCCCTATGTGGCAGTGCCGCATTCGATGACGGTCGGTCTGCGGCCTGGCTACAACAGCGGGGCCTATCTGGGCGTGGCTTACGACCCCTTCAATTCCGAGGGGGACCCGAACGATCCGAATTTCCGCGTGCCCAATCTGGATTTGGCCGGGGGCCTGACGACCGCGCGGTTGGACGACCGGCGGGGTTTGCTGTCGGATCTCGATCGGCTGCGGCGCGAAGTCGATCGCCGGCGCGTGATGGACGGGGTCGATACCTTCAACCAACGGGCGTTCGAGCTGGTCACGGGCGAGGCGGCGCGTACGGCGTTCGACATCCAGCAAGAAGATCCGGCACTGCGCGATCGCTACGGCCGCGACCACTATGGGCAGTCGGCGCTGTTGGCGCGGCGGCTGGTCGAATCGGGGGTCACGTTTGTCACCGTGCATAACGGCGGTTGGGATCATCACTGGGACTGCGTGTCGGGCATGAACGGGCGATTGCCGACGATGGATCGCGCGATTTCCACGCTGATCGCCGACTTGGCGGAGCGCAACCTGCTGGACGACGTGCTGGTGGTGGTGATGGGCGAATTCAGCCGGTCGCCGCGAATGAACGACGGCGGCAACGGCGGCCCACCGCTCAGCAAGGGGACGCCAGGCCGCGACCACTGGGGCAACGTGATGAGCGTGCTGTTGGCCGGCGGAGGGCTGCGCGGCGGCCAGGTGGTGGGGGCATCGAGCCCCAAGGGAGAGTATCCGGCCGAACGGCCGCTGATGCCGGCCGATGTGTTGGCCACGATCTACCACGTGCTGGGCATCGATCTGGGCCAGCACTTTGTCAACCGGTCGGGTCGCCCGGTGCCGATCAACAACGGCGGCCAGGTAATTCGCGAGCTCGTATAGCGGGGCCCGTGTCGTCTGGGCGCGGTGTGGCGGGGCGTGGGGGTTCGCGCGCTGCGGCAAACCGTGCGTGGGGGTTCGCCGATTGACCCGGCACGCCGGAATCGGCTAAGTTCGCGGCCATCGTGCGCTGTTGCGCGCCTTGTCGAAAGGATGCGGCCTGGCATGCGCTTTCTGACGTTGGTTTTCAAGAATCTGGTACGGCGCAAGTTTCGCTCGGCGCTGACGCTCTTGGGCGTCTCGATGGCGGTGGGCTCGGTGGTGGCGCTGGTGGGCATCTCGAACGGGCTGGAGAGCTCGTTCCTGCAGCTTTACGACCAGCGGGGCGTCGACCTGATCGTGGTCAAGGCGGGAGTCACCGA
>CAYSXM010000907.1:0-2066 GCA_964434905.1 uncultured Pirellulales bacterium
CCGCGAACGGAATGGGGGGTGAAACAGACGCACGGCCGAAATTCCCCCAGGGAACACGGCCAGGCACTCGTTAGCCAGGCTTGGCAGTGGTATCGCGCACTACCCGGCGGCCCGGCCGAGCTTCGCTGTCACGAACGATGGTTAGAAAAAGTTCTTCCAGAGTCGAGGTCGGGTTATCGATGCTTTCCAACTGGCCCTGGTGCCGGGCAATCACCTGGCGGATCTCTTCCTTGGCGGCGTCGGTTAGTCCCGCCGCGCGGATTTCAGTTACGTCGCGATCCTTGAGCAAGGCATCGACCCGGCCCAACTCCTTCAACTCGCCGTGGTGCAAAATGGCGATGCGATCGCACACGTCTTGCACGTCGGCCAGCAGGTGGCTGCACATCACGACCGTCTTGCCCTGTTCCTTCAAACGCACGATCAGATTCTTCATCTCCCGAGTGCCGATCGGGTCGAGGCCGCTCGTGGGCTCGTCGAGCAGAATGAGCTCAGGATCGTTGATCAGGGCTTGGGCCAGCCCAATCCGCCGCGTCATGCCCTTGGAATACTCCTTGAGCTGGCGCCGACGCGCGACCGTCAGGCCCACCATCTCGATCAGGTCGCGCGTGCGCTGGCGGCGCACCGCACCCGGCATGTTGAACAGCCGCCCGTAAAAATCCAGCGTTTCCTCGGCGTTGAGAAACCGATACAGGTAAGATTCCTCGGGCAAGTAACCGATCCGCTCGTTCTTAGTCACCTCGGTGGCCTGCTTGCCAAACACCAGAGCCTGCCCGCTGGTGGGAAACAACAGCCCCAACAGCAACTTCATGGTGGTGGTCTTGCCAGATCCGTTGGGGCCCAACAACCCGAAGATCTCTCCGCGGCGCACCTCCAAATCGAGCGCCTTGAGCGCGCGCACTTTCTGGCGGCCCCAAAAATCGCGGTAGACCTTGGTCAACCCGCGGGTTTCAATCACGATCTGGGGGTCCATCGCGCTCCTCATTGGGTCGTGGGCATCGACGACTGTTCGGAATCGATACGGATTGGGCACGCGGTCGCTGGCCACGCGCCCCCTGGCGTCGCGACGTGCAACGGAAGACGTGCGACTGAAACTGTCAGGTCGGTTCGCCTCGTTCGAGCGGCCGGCATTGCGGTCTGCTCCAGGCCGAGACACAAGGCCTGAGCACGGTCGAGGTGCCCCGAACTGAACTTCACCACCCCGGACGACCACGGACTGTCGACGCTGCACCCCACTGTGGCGGCCCAGTGTGGCTACGCATGCCAAGCCCGCTTGGTTCGCGCATCTCCTATCGCCAAATGGACTTAGTCACGACCTAGGTTGCCTCGGTGCAGTCGAGCGCGAAAGCTTTACTATAGGTAGCCTTTCGCAGGATACAAGAAGTTGGCGCGGCCGCGTCCGATCCCCCCTCGCAATTGTCGTTGCAGTTCCCCTGAAATTGTTACCGGCAAGGCATTGGAAACACCCAGACCAACTGCTAGACTGCCGGGCTCTTTGTTGTAAAAAGGGCCGGTCACTGGCCTGGGAACGCGGTTCCCGCCTGCCATGGGGTGAGTTTCTTATTCTTTTTTCTTCGTGTCCCCTGGGCACGGACGGTGCGTCGCACAATGGCTGTCAGCAAAATCAGCAAGAAACGCAGTAAGCTCACCAATCGGGCCAAAAAGAAGGACCCGGTCTTCATCGACGGCAAGCGGCCGCGTCCGATGTACGTCGACTATCGCGACTTAGAACTGCTCACCAAGCTCACCAGTCGGCACGGCCGGATGGTGAGTCGCCGCAAAAGCGGCTGCACCGCGGTGAGCCAACACGCGGTGGCCCAAGCGGTGAAACGTGCAAGATTCATGGGGCTGCTGCCCTATGTAGCCGAATAGCTATCCGGCTCGGGTGCGGATGAAAATCGCTCTGGCAAGGTGCCCTAGTGATCTGCTTCGGGCACCCACTCGCATCTCGCTTTCCAGCGATTTGAATCACACGGCGCCCCTATGTGCGGCCAAAATCGCGCATTCCAGAGTGTGTGGCGGGGACTTGCCAGCAGACAGAACACGCCACGTTTGGCAGCCACGCCAGC